>DATBMX010000224.1:0-4388 GCA_036554625.1 Aestuariivirgaceae bacterium | reverse complement strand
AAGCCGCAGCAGACGTCCGCCTCGGCCATCTCCTTGAACTCGAGGCCCGGAATGCGCGCGAGCAGGAGCCGCGGCTCCTCTCTGATGCCAAGCTCGCGCAGGCCGGAGCAGGAATCATGATAGGTGACGGCGCGGTCGCAGAGGCCCGGCGGCGCTTCAAGATGCATGATGCCCGTCAGAAAGGAGACGAGTTCATATGATTTGGCGGCAAATGCCTCGGCCTCGGCGCGCTCGGGCGTTCCCTCCGCGAACAAAGCGGGGTAGTGCTTGCGCAACATGCCGGCGCAGGATCCGGAAGGGACGACGACATAGTCATAGTCCCTGAAGGCGGCGATGACTTGCGCGGCGAGAGCGGCAGCGCTATGCCGATCGCCCGAATTGTAGCCGGGCTGGCCGCAGCAGGTCTGGGTTTCCGGGACGTCGACCGTGCAGCCCACATGTTCGAGCAGCTTGACGGCGGCAAAACCGACCGTGGGGCGAAACAGATCGACGAGGCAGGTGACGAGAAGGGCCACTCTCGGCTTGGGGCTGGTCATGTCGAAGCCGCTTGCATCCTTCGGCCTTGGCGCGGAAGATCGATAGACTGAACACGGATATACCGCCTATGCCGCTCACAATGCCAGAGCCCGAGCGCGAGATTCTTGCCAGACGCGGCGACATCGTGCGCGCCCTTCGCGCCATCGTGCCGGGCGAAGGCGTCATCGAGACGCTCGAGCAGATGCGCGCCTACGAAACGGACGGGCTTACCGCATACAGGCAGGTGCCGATGGTCGTGGTTCTGCCGGAAACGGTGAAACAGGTGGCGGCGGTGCTCAGCTATTGCTGCGAGGAGAGGATCAAGGTCGTGCCGCGGGGATCCGGCACGTCTCTGTCCGGCGGCGCGCTGCCGCTCGCCGACGGCGTGCTTTTGGGAATGAGCAAGTTCAACCGGATCATCGACATCGACTATGACAACAGAACGGTCACGGCGCAGCCCGGCGTGACCAATCTCGCCATCACAAAGGCGGTCGAGCATCGCGGCTTCTACTACGCGCCTGATCCCTCCTCGCAGATCGCCTGCTCGATCGGCGGCAACGTCGCTGAGAATGCGGGGGGCGTGCATTGCCTGAAATACGGCCTCACCACCAATAACATCCTGGGCCTCGAAATGGTGCTGATCACGGGCGAGATCGTGAGGCTCGGCGGCAAGCATCTTGACAGCGAGGGCTATGATCTTCTCGGCCTGATGACGGGATCGGAAGGCCTCCTGAGCGTCATCACCGAGGTCACGGTGCGCATCCTGCGCAAGCCTGAAGGCGCCAGGGCGCTGCTCATCGGCTTTGCCTCCAATGCCGCAGCAGGACAGTGCGTGGCCGACATCATCTCGGCCGGCATCATCCCGGGCGGCATGGAGATGATGGACCGACCGGCGATCCATGCGGTGGAGGAATTCGTGGGCGCTGGCTATCCGCTCGACGCCGAGGCGCTGCTCATCGTAGAGCTCGACGGCCCCCAGCCCGAGGTCGACCAACTCGTCTCGCGCGTTCAAGCGATTGCGGAGACAAATGCGGCAACATCCATCAGGGCATCGACAAGCGAGCGAGAGCGGCTTCTGTTCTGGGCAGGGCGCAAGGCAGCCTTCCCGGCGGCGGGACGCATTTCGCCCGATTATCTGTGCATGGACGGCACGATCCCGCGGCGCGAGCTGCCCCGTGTGCTGAACGGACTCGCTGCCCTGTCCAAGAGCTATGGGTTGCGCGTGGCCAATGTGTTTCATGCCGGCGACGGCAATCTGCATCCGCTCATTCTCTATGACGCCAACATTCCGGAGGAGCTCGACAGGGCGGAGCGGTTCGGCGCCGACATCCTGAAGCTCTGCGTCAAGCACGGCGGCGTGCTCACGGGCGAACATGGCGTGGGCGTGGAAAAGCGCGATCTCATGGGCGAGATGTTCGACAGAAGCGATCTCGACCAGCAGCAGCGGGTCAAATGCGCGTTCGACGATGGCGGGCTGCTCAATCCGGGCAAGATGTTTCCAACCCTCCACCGCTGCGCCGAGCTCGGCCGAATGCATGTGCACAGGGGCGAACTGGCCTTTCCCGACATTCCCCGCTTCTGATCCATGGCAGCGCTCGATCCAGGCAGCGCGGCGGAGCTTCAGGAGGCCATCGCGCAGGCCCACGCGTCCGGCGAAGGCCTCGAGATCATCGGCACAGGCAGCAAGAGAGCTATCGGGCGGCCGAGCGAGGCGATGCATGCGCTCGATCTGTCGCGCTTGCATGGGATCGTCAGCTATGAGCCGGACGAGCTCGTGCTCAGCGCCAAGGCCGCCACTCCCATTTCCGAAATCGCGAGCGAAGTCGCCGCAGCGCGGCAGATGCTTGCCTTCGAACCGCCGAACTATTCGGCGCTCCTGGGCACGGGGAGCGGAAGCCTCGCCGGCGCCTTGGCCTGTAATTTCTCCGGGCCGCGGCGTTTCAAGGCGGGGGCGGCACGAGACTTCATTCTCGGCTTCTCCGGGGTCAACGGACGCGGAGAGGCGTTCAAGGCGGGCGGACGCGTGGTGAAGAATGTCACCGGCTATGACCTTGCGAAGCTCATGTGCGGCTCGTGGGGAACTCTCGCCGTGATGAACGAGGTCACGCTCAAGATCATGCCGGCTCCGGAAGCGGAGGCTTCCGTCGGTCTCGCCGGGCTTGCTCATGGGGCAGCGGTGAAGGCCATGGCCGAGGCGCTGCAATCCTCGGCAGAGGTCTCGGGAGCGGCTTATGTCCCCGACTCGCCAGGGGAGACCAGTCGAACCATGCTGCGCGTGGAAGGCATCGAGGTTTCGGTCAAGGCGCGAGTCGCCACGCTCCTCGGCCTGCTCGAGGCGCATGGCGAGCGCTTCGTGCTGGACGAGGCAAACTCCAGGGCCTTCTGGCGCGAGATGCGCGACGTCGCACCGCTTGCCCATATGAGGGAAGCCCATATCTGGAGGCTGTCCGTTCCCCCGGCAGACAGCGCGGGGGTCATGGCGGAGATCGGCCGGGCGGTGGCGGCGCGATATTACTGCGACTGGGGCGGCGGTCTTGTTTGGGTTGCGGCGGAGCCCAGTGGTGATGCAAATGCCGGTTCGATCCGAACGGCCGTGGCGCGGTCGGGCGGCCATGCGACGCTCATCCGCGCGCCAGAAGCCGTGAGGCGATCGGTGCCGGTGTTCCAGCCGCAACCTCACGCGCTCGCAGAGCTCACGCGGCGGGTCAAGACGGCGTTCGATCCCAAGCGCGTGCTCAATCCTTCGCGGATGTATGAAGGCGTTTAGACGATGCAGACGAATTTCACGGCGGAGCAACTGAAAGAGCCGCGTCTTGCGGAGGCGAACAGCATCCTTCGCGCGTGCGTCCATTGCGGCTTCTGCACCGCCACCTGCCCGACCTATGTGCTGCTCGGCGATGAACTCGATTCGCCGCGCGGGCGCATCTATCTCATCAAGGACATGCTGGAGAACGACAAGCCGGCGACGGCGCAGGTGGCCAAGCACATCGACCGCTGCCTGTCGTGCCTCGCCTGCATGACCACATGCCCTTCCGGTGTGCATTATGCGCATCTTGTCGACCAGGCGCGGGTTCATATCGAGAACACCTACCAGCGCCCCCTTCCCGACAGGCTGATGCGGCGGCTCTTGGGCCTGCTTCTGCCAGCACCCATGCTGTTCCGTGCAAGTCTTGTCCTGGCGAGGCTGTTCAAGCCGGTGAGCCCCGCCTTGGCCTTCGCGCCAAGGCTCAAGGCGATGCTCGATCTCGCGCCATCGCTTACCAAAGCTTCGCGCAACCAACGGCGGCTCGATGCGAAGCAAGACGCAGGCCGGCGCGTGCTGCTGCTTCAAGGCTGCGTGCAGAGCGTGCTCGCGCCCGAGATCAACGCGGCGACGATGCGGCTTCTCGCAAGGCTTGGAGTCGAGGCGGTGACGGCGAAGGGGGAAGGCTGCTGCGGCGCGCTCAACCATCATCTCGGACAGGAGGCGCAGGCGCTTGGCCGCGCGCGGCGGCTGATCGATGAATGGACGGCGCTTATCGATGACAGGGGAATCGAGGCAATCCTCATCACGGCGTCCGGCTGCGGAACAGTGATCAAGGACTATGCCCATATGTTCGCGGACGATCCGGATTATCGCGAGAAGGCGCGGCGGATTTCGGGCCTTGCCTGCGACGTCAGCGAATATCTCCAGGATTTCGATGTGGGTTTCCGAGCGTCCAAAGCCGTGAGGGTCGCCTATCATTCCGCCTGCTCGCTGCAGCACGGGCAGAAGATCACCGAGGAACCGAAGAGCCTGCTCCGGCAGGCGGGATTCGAGGTCGTCGACATCCCCGAGGGACATCTGTGCTGCGGCTCCGCCGGCACCTACAACATGCTGCAGCCGGAGATCG
>DATBMX010000188.1:0-3192 GCA_036554625.1 Aestuariivirgaceae bacterium | reverse complement strand
CCTGGAGGTCGTCAATCATCTGCATCATCGCGCGCATGAGGAATGTTTCATCGCCAACTCGGTCAAGACCGATGTGCGCTGCGAGCCGGCAAATGCCGACAATGGAAGCGAGTGAGCATGGAGCTTTCCGCACTCGCCTTGTTCGCGGCGGCGCTTCTCATCAATTCCGGCACACCCGGACCGAGCATCGCTGCGCTTGTGGCGCGGGTTGTAACGAGCGGGCCGAAAGACGTGCTGCCTTTCCTGGCTGCCATGTGGATCGGCGAGGTTCTTTGGCTTGCGGCAGCCGTGCTGGGCCTCTCCGTGATCGCGCAGAGCTTCCATGCGGTTTTCGTGGTCATCAAATATTGCGGCGTCGCCTATCTTCTCTATCTCGCCTGGCGCATGTGGACGGCGTCGGGGGCCGGCGAAAGGCGGGAAAGCGCGCCCAAGGGGACGGCTGCTCAAATGTTTCTCGCTGGTTTCGCGGTCACGATGGGCAATCCCAAGATCATGGTGTTCTATCTGGCGCTGCTGCCGGCGATCATCGATCTTCATGGCATCGAGCCAGGCTCCTTCGCCCTGCTCATCGCCACGACAATGGCCGTGCTCATGAGCGTCGATCTCGCCTGGCTCGCCGTGGCGTCGGGTGCGCGGCGGATGCTCAAGAGCCAGAGAGCCATGCGAATAGCGAACCGGTGCGGAGCTGCGGCCATGGGAGGGGCGGCGGCGGCGATCGCCGTGCGCTAGAACAGACGATCACAGGGAGCCCAAATGACGAGCGATCTTGCCAAATACGCCAAGGACAGTGGGGTCAAATTCTTTCTCTTCAATTTCACCGACCTATTCGGCACGCAAAGGGCGAAGCTCGTGCCGGCGGAAGCGGTTCAATCCATGCAGAAGTCGGGGGCGGGGTTCGCCGGTTTCGCTACATGGCTCAATATGACGCCGGCGCATCCCGATCTTTTCGTCATGCCCGATCCGGGAAGCGTGCTGCAGCTGCCGTGGAAGCCGGAGGTGGCCTGGGTTGCGGGCGATCCGTGGATGGACGGCAAGCCCGTGGCGCAGGCGCCGCGCGTCGTGCTCAAAGGCCTCGTCGAAAAGGCGGCGAAGCAAGGCTATTGTCTCAAGGCGGGAGTGGAGCCCGAGTTCCATCTCATCAATGCCGACGGCTCTGGCATTTCCGATCATCGCGATACGCAGGAGAAGCCTTGCTACGACCAGTCGTCAATCATGCGGCGTTTCGACGTGATCTCGGAAATTTGCGCGACAATGATCAAGCTCGGCTGGCAGCCCTATCAGAATGACCATGAGGACGCCAACGGCCAGTTCGAGATCAACTGGAACTTCAATGACGCGCTGACAACGGCCGACCAGCTGTCGTTCTTCAAATTCCTCGTCAAATCGATTGCCGAAAAGCACGGGCTGCGCGCCACCTTCATGCCCAAGCCCTTCGCCAATCTCACCGGCAACGGCTGCCATGTGCATATTTCCGTGTGGGATCGCGACGGGAAGACCAATCTTTTCCACGACAAGAAAGGCGAGCTCGGTCTCTCTTCCACGGCGTATCATTTCCTTGGCGGGCTCATGCATCACGCCGAGTCGCTCACCGCCGTCACCAATCCCACGGTGAACAGCTACAAGCGCATCAACGCGCCGCAAACCCTGTCGGGCGCGACATGGTCGCCCAACACCGTGACCTTCGGCGGCAACAACCGCACGCATATGGTGCGCGTGCCCGACGAGGGACGCATCGAATTCCGGCTGGCCGACGGAGCCGCCAATCCCTATCTGCTCATGGCGGTCATTCTCATCGCCGGCCTGCATGGCGTCGAGGAGAAGATGAGCCCAGGCGAGCGGCTCGACATCGACATGTATGCCGAAGGCCACAAGGTGAAGAACGCAAAGAAGCTGCCGCTCAATCTCATGGACGCCATCCGCAATTTCACCAAGGACGGCTATCTGCAAAATGCGCTTGGCGGAGAATTCTCGGAGGCGTTCGTCAAGCTCAAGACCAACGAGTGGAACAGCTATTGCCGGCACTTGACGCAGTGGGAACGCGAGACGACCCTCGACTGCTAATCAGGCAACAGGCACGATGCGCTATTCGATCTTTTCACTGCTTACGAACTCGCTCACCAGGCACAGCAAGTGGTCGCCGGCGTGGCGGGAGCCCGAGCCCAAGGACCAATATGAGGTGGTGATCGTCGGCGGCGGCGGCCATGGCCTGTCCACCGCCTATTATCTCGCCAAGGAGCACGGCATCACAAATGTCGCCGTGCTCGAGAAGAGCTGGCTCGGCTCGGGCAATATCGGCCGCAACACGACGATCATCAGATCGAACTACATGCTGCCGGGTAACGAGCCTTTCTATGAATGGTCGATGAAGCTGTGGGAGGGGCTCGAGCAGGATTTCAACTTCAATGCAATGGTGAGCCAGAGAGGCGTGATCAATCTCTTTCATACCGATCCCCAGCGCGATGGCTTCGCCCGGCGCGGCAATGCCATGTGCATTCATGGCGTCGACGGCGAGCTGCTCGATCGCGAGCAGGTGCGGGAGATGGTGCCGTTCCTCGACTTCGACAATGCCCGCTTTCCCATCCGCGGCGGCCTGCTGCAAAGACGGGGCGGCACGGTGCGCCACGACGCGGTGGCCTGGGGCTATGCCCGGGGGGCGGATGCGCGTGGGGTGGACGTGATCCAGAACTGCGAGGTGACCGGCATTCGCATCGAGGCGGGAAGGGTCACGGGCGTCGACACGACCCGCGGGTTCATAAAATGCAAAAAGCTCGCACTCGCCGCGGCGGGAAATTCATCGGAGGTTGCGCGCATGGCCGGCCTCAGGCTGCCCATCGAAAGCCACGTGCTGCAGGCCTTCGTGTCGGAGGGCATCAAGCCCTTCATCGACCAGGTGGTGACCTTCGGGGCAGGCCATTTCTACGTGTCGCAGTCGGACAAGGGCGGGCTGGTGTTCGGCGGCGATCTCGACGGCTACAACTCCTACGCACGGCGGGGCAATCTGCCGATGGTCGAACATGTGGTCGAAGCGGGCGTGGCGATGATCCCCGGCATCTCGCGGATCAGGCTCCTCAGGTCGTGGGGCGGAATCATGGACATGTCCATGGACGGAAGTCCGATCATCGACAAGACCCACATCGATGGCCTCTATCTCAACTGCGGCTGGTGCTATGGCGGCTTCAAGGCGACGCCGGC
>DATBMX010000165.1:0-6301 GCA_036554625.1 Aestuariivirgaceae bacterium | reverse complement strand
GCCATCATGATCAGGGCGACCACACATGCTGCCCTGCTTGAGCTTGCCGGGCACGCCAAGGTTCCCGTTATCAACGGCCTCACCGACCTCTCGCACCCGTGCCAGATCATGGCCGATCTCCTCACCCTTCACGAAAAGAAGAAAAAGCTTTTGGGCCTCACCGTCGCCTGGTGCGGCGACAGCTGCAACGTCACCAATTCATGGATCCATGCTGCCGGCAAATTTGGCTTCGCCATGCGCATTGCGAGCCCCGAGCCCCTGCAACCGGGCGCCGCAATCACGAATTGGGCAAATGCCAATAGCGTGGATCTCCGGGTCACCGACGACCCTGCGGCGGCAGTGAAAGGCGCCGATTGCGTCGTCACCGACACTTGGATCTCGATGAATGTCAGTGATGGTGCCAACCGCCACAATCTGCTCAAGCCCTATCAGGTCACGGGCGAGTTGATGAAGCTCGCCAAGCCGGATGCTCTTTTCATGCACTGCCTTCCCGCGCACCGCGGCGAGGAGGTGGCCGCCGAGGTTATCGATGGACCGCAGTCGATCGTTTTCGACGAGGCCGAGAACCGGCTTCACGCGCAAAAGAGCATTCTCGCCTATTGCCTCGAGGCGAGGACCTGATTGGATGGCAAGCCTCGGCGACGATTTCGTTCAGCCCTTTGAGGTCAAGCCGCTGGGTGTCCGCGGCAGGCTTGTGAGGCTGGGCCCCGCCGTCGATGATATACTGCACCGCCATGCTTATCCCTCGCCCGTATCCACCTTGCTGGGCGAGGCCATTGCCTTGACGGCCATGCTGGGCTCGGCCCTGAAATTCGACGGCAAGTTTATCCTCCAGGCCGGGGGCGATGGCCCGGTTGACTTGCTCGTTGCCGATTATTCGACCACCGGCGGCATGCGCGGCTACGCCCGTTTCGATCTGCAGGCCATTTCTGAATTGCCCGAAGGCGCCGATGCCGCGACTGGCCGGCTCTTGGGCAAGGGCCATCTCGCCATGACCATCGACCAGGGAACGGACATGGAGCGCTACCAGGGGATCGTCGCGCTGGCCGGCCAATCTCTGAGCGATGCGGCGCACGAATACTTCCAGCGCTCCGAGCAAATTCCGACCCGCCTCATACTGGCGACGGGACCGCTTATAGGCCGCGGCCGTGACGCGCGTGAGGCCTGGCGCGCCGGCGGCATTCTCATTCAGCACCTGCCTGAGAGCGGCCCTTCAAGTCCCCTCAACCTGTCCTCGGGCGATGCTCCCGACGGCCTTATCGAAATTCATCAAGAGGATGACCGCTGGGTCGAGGCGCGTCTGCTCGTCGAAACCGTGCAGGCCGATGAGCTGCTCGATCCCACCATAACGCCCGAGCGCTTGCTCTACCGGCTTTTCCACGAGCGCGGCGTCACCGTCTATCAGCCGCAGCGGATGAAGAGCGAATGCACCTGCTCCCGCGAGCGCATCGCCGCCGTGCTCACCGGCTTCAGTCGGAGCGAGCGCGAAGAAATGCGCCAGGGCGATGAGATCATCGTCACCTGTGAATTTTGCTCCACGCGCTACAGCTTTCGCCCGGACGAGATCGAGCCGCGCGCCGCTGCCCGGCCATAGACTAGTTCGCACAATAAGTTGCAAGGCGCATCATGAATGCCTCGCAGGCGCGAAGCTCGCTGATCGCGATGAATTCATCCGGCTTGTGTGCCTGTTCGATCGAGCCGGGTCCGCAGATGATGGCCGGGATGCCTGCCTGCTGGAACAACCCGGCTTCGGTGGCATAGGACACCGCACCCGTGGCGTTCTCCTGCGCAAGATAAAGCGCTAGGCTTTCCGCCGGCGACCGCGGCTGCAGTTCGAGTCCTGGCACCACATTGTTGAGCCTGATGCTGATGCCGCAGTCGGACGACACTTTTCTCATCTCGGCCATGAGCTGATCGCCTCTGGCCCTGAGACTCTGCGGAGCCTCATCGGCATTTTCGCCGGGCAGAAGCCTCGTCTCCCAAACGAAGCTGCAGCGGCGCGGCACGATGTTCTTGGCCGTTCCGCCCTGAATGATGCCGACATGCACGGTCGTATAGGGCGGATCGAAGGGCGAGCCGGGGGCTGCGCGCCCCCTGTACTCATCCGCCAGTCGTGACAGCTCGTGCAGGAGCTCCCCCGCCACCATGATGGCGTTGACCCCCTGATGCGCAACGCTTGAATGTGCCTCATGGCCGACAATCTCAGTGTCGAAGGAAAGAGCGGTCTTGTGCGCATTCACCACCTTCATCAGTGTTGGCTCGCCGACGATGACCGCTGCGGGTCTCGGCAGGTGCTGGGTCAGATGCTGGATCAGCGGCCGAACGCCCCGGCAGCCCACCTCCTCATCGCAAGAGAAGGCGAGGTGGATTGGCCTTCTGAGGCGCGTCTTGGCGAAGGCCTCCGCACTGGCGAGCGCAACGGCGAGAAACCCCTTCATGTCCGTCGTGCCGCGCCCATAGAGCGCGCCATTTCTCTCGGTGACCTGAAAAGGATCGCTGCTCCAATTTTGCCCGTCCACCGGGACGACGTCGGTGTGACCGGAGAGCACGATGCCGCCGGCTCCTTCCGGCCCAATCGTGGCGAAGAGATTGGTTTTCTTGCCCGTCTCGTAATCGACCCTGAAACTTGGGATTCCGAGCCCGTCGAGATAATCCTCGATGAAGTCGATAAGCGCCAGATTGCTGTTGCGGCTGGTCGTATCGAAGGCCACGAGCCGGCGCAGAATGTCGATGGAACTTGCCGCGCCAGTCGTCATCAATGCACCTGCCTTGCCCCATAGGGGCTGTCGAGCGAGAACGCCGGGATTTCGACATTGATCGCCTGTCCCCTTTCGGTTTCCATCTCGTAGGAGCCCACCATGAAGCCCGACGGCGTCGTCAGCGGCGCCCCCGAGGTATATTCGAAGCGTTCGCCGGGCTTGAGCGTCGGCTGTTCCCCAACGACTCCTGCGCCTCGCACCTCCTGCACCTTTCCCTTGGCATCGACGATTTTCCAATAGCGCGTCTTGAGCGTCACCGTTTCCCCTGATTTGTTCTCGATGGTGATCGTGTAGGCCCAGACGAAATAGCCCTTCTCTGGTTGCGATTGCTCCTCCAGAAAGCTTGGCTTCACGGTAATGCGAATGGCGTGCGTCGTGCGCTGGTACATGGGCGGAAGCTTATACCGATAGCCGAGTCCTTCTGATAGAGGACCAGTTTGTTTGGCAAACCGAAACTAATCGCCCCATGCCCTGAAGTGCTTGGCAAGCGCGACGCACTGTCCCTGATAATTCGAGCGCAGACCCTCGCCGTACATCCTGTCCGGCCTGCCGCCTAGAATTTCGCTGTAGCGCAGCCACCCGACATGCTGCCCGTGTTCCAGTATGAAGGGGACCCCATGGGCTCGAACCTCCAGAACGGCCCGGCTGCCTTGCGCCACGCCGTCACTCCATCCGAAGCCCGGGTCGAAGAAGCCCGCATAGTGGATTCGAAACTCGCCGGAATTCGGATCGAATGGAATCATTTCAGCTGCATAGCGAGGTGGGATTCCAACCTCCTCGCGCGTCGCCAGAATGTAGAAGCTGTCCGGATCAAGAGACAATTGGCCGCCATTGCTGACGATTTTCTCCCAGTACTCGCGCGGGTCATAGTGGTTGATCCGGTCCACATCGATTGTGTTGGTGCCGTGCTTTGCCTTGTAACCGATGACGGAGCTTGGTCCCTGACCGACAAGGTCAACTGTAACCGGCACCAGCCCCTGCCTCAACGGTAGGCGCTGCCCATCAACACGGACGAGCCGCCCTTCGTCGTAATCTCGTTGAATTTTGACGATTGGTGCCATCGGACGCTTTCCGCGTGACAGCCGCACTTGGTTCAGGCGAGACCCTTTGCGAACGACTATGCTGAATGTGAGAGGGGCAACTTCCACGTATAAAGGGCCCTTGTGCCCAGCAGCAATTCGATCAAATGCCGTTGCCTCGTCGGTGATAAGTCTGGTTAGAACATCGAGGCGGCCCGTCGAGCTCTTGGGGTTTGCCGTGCCCTCGATCTCACTGCCAAGGTTCACGTGTTCCATCAGCTTGGCAACATAGACAACGCCCTTTTCAAGCACGGCCCCCGCCGACAGATCGATGGGGGCACCCCCGAGCTTTGTGACGCGTTCCATCACGCTCGCGGTCGGGCCGGGCAGGAAACTCGCGCGCACGCGGAATGCCTGCGTTCCTAACCGGAGGTCAAGACTCGCTGGTTGTATTTGATCCAATGAAATGGGCTCGGGCACACCGACGATGCTTCGGTCACTGATCATTGCCTCGATATCTTGCGCCGGCAGAATGCCCGTGTTGCGCAAAGGCACGACATTGGAGGTTGATTGATCGTCATTGTCCACAGGGAAAGCCCAAAGAAACCGTTCTGCTTGCTCATGCCACCGCATGGTGCCGGAGCATTCAACTTACTATCTTTCATTGATCGAGTTGATCAACCCCCTCCCTGCGAAAGGGGCGTGGTTCGTGTGAATAGCGTGGAAAAGGCGCACTCGGCCCCCGAGGCTTGACTTTCCCGCCGCCGATTGGAATTCATGGGTTTCGCGCTTCTGAGCCGCGGGCGTAGTTCAGTGGTAGAACGCAAGCTTCCCAAGCTTGATGTCGTGGGTTCGATCCCCATCGCCCGCTCCACCTTTCCGCCTTGGGCCGCGAGCGTGACAAGCCATGTTCCGTCTTGTGCCAATGATGGGGCCTTGTGAAGAGCTCCCACAAGGCGAGCCATGCGGCCGCTGAAATCAGGAGCCAATAGAACGGCAGGGTGCAGATTGCAAAGCGCCACCGCCCGAGCCGTCGCACCTTCACGCCAGTCATCTGGCATGCAAATCCCGCGGCATAGCCGCTGATGAACACAACCCAGGCGAAGCCAGCGACCAGAGACGAAAGAACGAACGGTCCCTCCGGCATCATGGCGCAATCATGAATGAGCCACAGCGCGAGACCGAGAAGGAACGGATGCACCACCGGTGAGACCACCATGCCGAAGAACAGGAGCACAGTGGCGGCGAAGTTTGCCGCGCCGAGATCGCGGTAAAGAACGCCCGGCGCGCGCAGGTGGACCATGGCCGTTTGCATCCATCCCTTCAGCCAGCGGCAGCGCTGCTTCATCCAGCCTCGCAGGAACCGGTTCGCCTCTTCATAGGTCGTTGAGTCGAACACATCCGTCTCGAAGCCGCAGCGTGCGAGCCTGAGGCCGAGATCGGCGTCTTCGGTGACGTTGAAGGGATCCCAACCGCCGACGCCCCGCAATGCCGTGATGCGAAAGTGATTGGACGTGCCCCCGAGCGGAAAGGGGAAACATTGCTGCCCAAGCGCGGGCAGAATCACGTCGAACAGGGCGGCATATTCCATGGCGAAATGCCGCGACAGCCAGTTCTGGTTCGCGTCGTGAACGGCAAGCCTTGCTTGCAGGCAGGCAAGCTGGGGTGGGGCGGCAGCAAAGATTTCGGCTGCCGTGCGCAGCTGCTGGGGCTCTGGAATGTCTTCCGCATCGAACACCGTGACGAGAGCGCCGCGTGCAAAATAGAGAGCATAGGTCAAGGCGCGTGGCTTGGTTTGCGGCGCGCCCTTGGGAACCACGATCACCTCGAACTGCGCAGGCAGCCTGAGCCTGTTGAGGGCGCTGCGCATTTCTGAATCCTCCTCCTCCAGGATAAGCTTGATGTCGAGCTTTTCATGCGGATAGTCGAGCCGTCTGAGCGCGCCGATAAGCTGCGGCAGGACGCGCATTTCGCGAAACAGCGGGGCGAGCACCGTATAAACCGGCAGTTCGGCGTCTTCGAGCCGCCGACGCGGCCTACCCTTCGCGCGATGCGCCTTGACCGCCCACAGTCTGAAACCTGTACCGGCGAGGAAGATGAGAGCGAGCGCGAGCGCCACGCCGTGCAGGACGCCATGCGGCGGCGCCGCAACGGCGAGCGCGGCGGATATTGCGAGAAGGACGATCAGCATCTTCTGCCTGAAGCTCGGCACCCTCCGAGCCGAGAAGCTTGGGTGAAGGGCGGCAAGCCGCGCGGTGGCGCGCGTGATCAGCGCCCGTCCGAAGACCTTCTGCAGCGCGAGGAGCAGGTCTTTCCTCCGCACGCGCGCCGGCAGATGGGAAGCTTCAGACATTGGGTTCGACGAATCCGGCGCCGCGGTCAGTCTGATCTTCGTGTCTAAGCGGGCCGGCAGATGGCGATGCCTAAGAGCGGTGACGAGTTCCCGTGGGCGCAGCGCGCGGCAGGCAGCGATGAGATCGTCACGTTCAAGAGTAAGAAGCTCAACTACATTCGCGCGCGCGC
>DATBMX010000125.1:0-1759 GCA_036554625.1 Aestuariivirgaceae bacterium | reverse complement strand
CTTCTGCGGCAATCCCGCCTTCATGGGAAAAGCGGTCTTGGGAAGAAACAAAGTTTCGCGATAGTCGCGGCTTGCCGCCGTGGATAGCTTGTCATTCATGATGATCGAACTTTTTGGGTCGGGCGGGTTCTAACAGCGAATCGCGCCGCACTCAAACCCTAACCCGACGCTGCAACGGCCTGAGGGAAATTGCGCCTTCCCCGGAACCAAGCGAGGGAGCGGAGCTTCTTAGTTGAGGATTCCGGTGGACAGACGATCTCCTCAACCGGGTGATGGATGGGCAAATCGATCCGTCGTTCGTCATCATACATACGGCGGGGCTCGAGGATGGCCCGCAGATGTACAAGACGTTCCGCGACTAGGAAGACGGTTGCATCAAGGTGGTGCTGAAGCCATAAGCGGATTCTCGGAGGCTCCACCGTCAGCCGTCGGCTTTTTCCAAAGCGTCATAGATAAAGGTGGCGAGAGGCAGCAGTTCGTCCGGCGCCAGCTCGGCCGCAACGGCGTAGCCCGCCTGCTCGTCGAGCCAGTAGCAGGTCGTGTAGCCTGATGTCTCCTCAAGCCTGAAAGATGATTCACGGTGGGACGAATTGCCGGCGACATATACGGTGAGGCGGCGTTTGGCTGCGTCCTCATACATGAATTGGGCGGCCGGCTTCCGATCCTCATGCAGGAGCCGGCCGCCTATAAGCTGAAAGCCGCGCGAAGATAAATCGGGGGCGGCGATCTTGTGGCCCAGGCGCTTCGACAACCAAGCGTCGAGATGGTCCTTCTCGGCGGCGGAAACTTCCACAGGGTGGCGAACCTCGGTGGAATACACCACATGAGCCGAAAGCGCCGTCTCGGCAAAGGCCTTGGCGCCAGCAGCGCTGAAGCCCAGCTCAGAGTACAACGCGTATGCGGCGGTGAGCAGCGCCAATAGGGCTGCGGCGGCGGGTAAATACCAACGGCGCATGACGCGGCCGCGGGCGCTCATCGCGATTCTTATGCCAGGCGGCAGCTGTTCGTGCAGGACCTTGGCGAAGACACGCCTGATCGCCTCGTTCTGGCGCCGCCAAATCTCTATCGAGCGGCGGGCTTCGTGATCATCGTTCAAGTCGCTTTCGACCAGCATTCGCTCGGACGGTTCGAGCTCGCCGTCCACATAGGCATGAAGGACCCAGTCTTGTCTGGTTGCGTTGGGTGTCATTTTATGCGTCTCAAATTGGCTGCATCGCCGTCATCCAGCATGGCGCGCAGGCTGCCGCGGGCGCGGGAGAGGCGGGACATCACCGTGCCGACCGGCACGCCGATGATCTCGGCAACCTCGCGATAACTCAACTCTTCAAGGGCGATCAGCAGAAGCACCTCCCGATGGGCGGCAGGAAGGCGTTCGAGCGCCGATGCAATATCGGACAGCGCCAGGCGGCTTTCCTGCTCGGGCTTGACCGCATCCTCCCCCGAGATCATCTCATCGACCGACTTCGCCGTTGCTCCATGAGCGTTGCGGCGAAGTCCGCTGATATACAGATTGCGCAAAATTGCAAAGAGCCATGCCCTCAGCCTGCGTGTTTCATCAAACAGATGCTGCTTCCTCAGCGCCCGCTCAATGCAATCCTGGACCAGATCGTCGGCAAGGGCCGCATCTCCGGTCAGCGCGCGGGCGAAACGGCGCAGATACGGAACTTCACCTGCGATGTCGCTGCGGAAGTTCATGAGCATCCCTTATACGATTGACCGGGGGATCGTATTCCTTCGGCAGCCCCTAGTTCTTCAACGT
>DATBMX010000050.1:0-2503 GCA_036554625.1 Aestuariivirgaceae bacterium | reverse complement strand
CGATGTGAAGCCCGATGCCATAGCGGATTTCGACGAGGTCCGACATCCTGCGTTTCTCATTCAGATCGCGCATCCGTGCTGCGGCCTTCAGCGCCGACCGGTGCGCCTGCTGGCAGGCCTCCCGCCGCGCTCTGGGGCTGTTGCCCGAGGGAAAGATGGCGAGAAAACCATCGCCGACGAAACTCAGAATCTCGCCGCCCCCGTCGATGAAGGCGGTTGCCATGCCGTCGAAAAAGCTGTTGAGCGTTTCGATATAGGCCTCGCGTCCGAGCTCCTCGGCAAGGATGGTGGAATCGCGCATGTCGGCAATGACGATGGCGGCCTTGATGGTCTCCCCGTCGCCGCGTTTTATTTGCCCGGACAGAACCCGTTCGCCCGCCCCCTGCCCCAGATAGGTGGCGAGCGTGTTCCGCGTGAGCTCGCCCTTCACTGCGATCTTTGCCGCGACTGCCAGGCTTTCCTGGATTCGCAGGAGAGCGCCGATGTCGTCGTCGGAAAAACCGTCCGCCCGGTCCGACGCCCATGATCCGATCATGCCCTGACCCGATTCAGGCTTGAATTCGCTCATGAAGGCGAAATAGTCGGTGACTCCCTGTTCCCGAAACTCCTCGAAAATTGGGAACTCGGGAGGCGCATCGCTCCGGTCGATGCGACGCCGCAGATAGGGAAGCTTGTTCTTGACGAGGTGATAGAACGGGCTCTTGAGAAACCGGTCGACCTCGCCGTCGCGCACATGGCGATGTTTCTCGATCGCCAATCCCTTGTTGCGTTCCCACAGATAGCCCACGGCGCGGTAGAGCGGGTGGAGCATGGAGAACGACATGTTGACGCGCAGGATCGGCAACCCTGCCGCCGCCAGCCTTTCGCAGGTGCCGCTGGCAATCGTCTCGAGGTCGGCGTCGGCCAAAGCCTGCTGGTTGAGCCAGCGCACGACCTCATCGATGAGAATTGTGGATGTCGAATGCTTCATCGCTCGTAGCACCGTCATATAGGCTCATCCGGCATATGTTGCCATAGCGGCGCATGACACATCGGCGTGACTAGGAGGCCAGCTTGCGATCTCGCCCGCTTGCATATGGTCAAGAGGGCTTTATGACTGCCAGGAGAGAAGGGCGCGCCATGTCGATTCGCCCTGGATTCGGGCGTTCAACGGAATGACCCCTGAAATAGCGACCTGTCTTCTCATCCTCGCGGCGGCCGTGGTGCTCTTCGCCTGGGACCGGCTTCCGGCCGAAGTCATCGCTTTAGGCGTGATGCTCGCCACGATAGCGACCGGTCTCCTGCCGCCGGGCAAGGCCTTCGCCGGTTTCAGCAGCGACACGGTGATGATGATCTTGGGTCTCCTCATCATGTCGGGCGGCCTTGTCCAGACCGGCGTCGTCGACATTGCCGGCAGCTATGTGTTCAGCCTTGCCGGCCGCAATGCCAAGATATTCCTGCCCCTCATCATGATCGCCGTCGCGACTGTGTCGGCATTCATGAGCAACACGGCAGCCACTGCTTTTTTTGTCCCCTTGGTCATGGGCTACGCGGCGAAGCTCCGCGAAAGCCCCTCCAGGTTTCTATTGCCCGTGGCCTTCGCTTCGATTCTCACCAGCTCCGTGACGCTTGTCAGCACCTCGACCAATCTGGTCGTCAGCGGCATTCTGACTCGCTTCGGCCAGCCGCCCATGGGCATGTTCGAACTTGCGCCGGTAGGCATCGTCATCGCCGTTGCCGGCATCCTCTACATGTGGCTGTTCGGCGCAAGGCTAATCCCCGAGCGGAGCGATCAGAAGGCGGAGCAGACGATCGGCGAGCGTAAATACCAAGCCGACGTTGTCATCAAGAAAAATGGACCTCTCATCGGCAAGACCCTCAAGCAAGCCAAGCTCACACGCGACCGTGGACTCAATGTGGTGAAACTGATCCGCGGCAGCGAAGCGCTGTTGGGAAGAATGACCAGGGTTGTCCTCGAGCCGGGAGACGAACTCATCATCGAGGGGTTGCGCGCCAACCTTCTCAAGATCAAGGACATCGCTGGGCTCGATTTCAAGGCTGATGTTCATCTCGCTGATCCCGGCACCAAGGACGAGGAGCTGACAATCGTCGAAGGAGTCCTGCTGCCCCGCTCGCCTCTGATCGGCCGAAGCCTGCGCAATCTCGAGTTCAAGGAACGCTATGGCCTGCAGGTGCTCGCGCTGCACCGCGCCGGCCGGGTGCCGCACAACATCAGCTCCGCGCGGCTGCGACTGGGAGACGTCCTGTTGCTGCAGGGAAAGCCTGAGAGCGTGAAACAGCTGGAGCGCGGCAATCTGTTCAACATTTTCGGCGGCGTGGAGCCAGGCCGGCTCTATCGCTCGCGCGCGCCACTTGCGGCGGCGACGTTCTTCGCCGCCATAGCGGCTGTGACCCTGAATTTGGTTTCCCTGCCGGTGGCCGTTCTCGCCGGCGCCTTGATCATGTTCATCGGACGGTGCCTGTCTCCCGAGGAAGCCTACCGCCATGTCGAGTGGAAGGCCCT
>DATBMX010000032.1:0-7607 GCA_036554625.1 Aestuariivirgaceae bacterium | reverse complement strand
GCCATCCGCCTTGATATCGGAGATCGGCTGCAAGATGGACTTCGCCGCCGATCGGGATTCCTTCCCCATGTGATGGCGGTAAGATGCGATCACATCGCCGGCCTTCATCGGCCGTCCGTCATGGAAGGTGACGCCCTTGCGCAGTTTGAAAACCCATTTCTTCGCGCCATTGGACGGCTCGAAGCTTTCTGCGAGATCGGGATTGACCTGGCCCTTTGCGTCGATCTCGGTGAGGCTGTTGCTGGCAGCACCCCAACATGCCGTTCCCGTCATTTGATCCGGATAGGTTGCAGGATCGAGCGAGTCGGTGGTTGCGCCATGGCCAACGCCGATTCTGAGTTGGCCGCCTTTCTTGGCCTCTGCTCCAGCGGCCCGCGTGAGCATGGATGTCGCGGCCGGCACGCTGACGCCTGCGGCAAGAGCGAGCTGCATGAAATCGCGTCGCGAGATTTTTCCGAGCGCGGCGAGTTTCGAGGCAAGATCCAGCTTGACTCTGAGATCGGACATCGGGCGTGCCCCCTCTTTGGAATGGACTGATTCATTATTGGTCGGGATGAGGTGCGCTTTGCGCTTCCTCTCCCGCTTTCTGCTTATGCAGGACAAAACGTGTCACGCCCCTACCGCCGCGTCAATGCGGCTTCCAGGCCTACTAGATCGTTGATATCGGCTCACGTGGCGATTGCTAATCTTGTCCTAAACGAGCTTCCGCTCGATCTTTTCGTGCCATTTACGCGTGAGAATTTTGCGTCGTCCCTCGAACGCCTCGAGCATGCCCTCGGCCACGAAGTGTGTCTCGGTGGCGCTAAGTTTGGAGAATGTCTCGGTTCTCACCTTCCACCGGCCGCGCGCCAGCTCCTCGCTCCAGTGGATTTCGTGACGCGCCGACAAGGAATCCTCCGGCATGATGGAATAGACCTCGCGCGCGCATTCCCATGTTTGCAGGCGATGGTCGGGAAATTCATAGCGGCCGAAGTCGTCGACGATGGATAGCTTCGTTTCGCCCGTAGCCTGGTCGATCGTCACCTCCCGCCTGTTGTATGGCTTTCCAAGCACCCTGCGCTCGAGCGGCGGGGCCGTTTCCGACGGAGCGAATTCGGCGGGCGTGTCCTCGGGTCTCAGGCCGCGCACGGGAATTTCGAGGTGGCTTTCTTCCGCATGCACGCTGAGCGTCACGGCTTCCGGCGAAGGCCATACCATTGGCCAATAGCATGTGGAGATGGACAGCCTGAGCCGGTGATCTTGCGCAATTCGCACCGCGACATCGTCGAGTTTGATCTTGACGACATAGCGTCGTCCCGGCTCGAGTGGGGTGGGGAACTCGTGGCTGTCGCGATGGCAAAGATTAAGAATGCCATAGCTCACGCGCGTCGCGGCGCCGTCGGGCCAGACGCTGTTCAGCCGCACGGCGGCCATGGCCAGAGGCTTATCAACGCTGAAGCACAGCGTGAGCACAGGCGCACCCATGAGATCGATCGCTTCGGCAAGCGGCTCGCTGTCGAAGGTCAGGGATCCTGCGTCGTCCCGTCTCTGGTCGCCGGGGAATTCGGGGCCGAGCCATATGATGCAGAACTCGCCGCCGTCCAGCCCGGTGGTCTGCGGCGAGCGAACGCTCAGCGTTTCACGCGCGGCGGCTTCGCGCTGAAGCTTGCCCCCCTGAAAGTGGAGCCGATGGCGTTGCACGCTGTCTGAGGGCCAGACATGGTCCTTGACCCACCGCCCGGGAATTGCAGCAATCATGCTCGCGGGCCGCGGCGTTTCCATGATGTAGGTGCGGAAATCGGGATCCCCCAGCACCTTCGTGGGCTCGCCCTTGAGCCAGAAATCCCACCAGCGCAAGGCCTCCTGCAAAAAACCGATCTGCGGTTCCGGCACGGCGAAATGCGGATATTTGTGCGCCCATGGTCCGATAATGGCCTTCGACGGCGATTTGAGCCCGAGGATCAGCCTCGGCACCGCATTGGAATAAGCATCGTTCCACCCGCCGATGCACAGCGCGGCCGCCTCGATCGCCTGGAAATTCTCGCACACCGATCCGTGCTTCCAGTAGTCGTCTCGATGCTGATGCTTGAGCCACTCTGCGATCAGGAAGGGCTGGTTCTTGAGTCGTTCGATCCAGATCTTCTTCCAGTTCTTGCCGACGATCAGGGGATCGGGAGGCCGAGAGGAAAAGGCGAACATCGTCGCCGCCCACCCGAGGTTCTCGGTGAGCAGTGCGCCGCCTTTGTAGTGAATGTCGTCGCTATAGCGGTCGTCCGTCGAGCACAGGGTGATGATCGCCTTGAGCGCTGGCGGCCGCCTCGCCGCGACCTGCAGCGCATTGAAGCCGCCCCACGAGATTCCCATCATGCCCACCCGTCCCGTTGACCATGGCTGCCTGGCCAGCCACTCGATCACCGCAAGGGCATCGTCCTGCTCCTGCATCGTGTACTCATCGAACATCAGTCCTTCCGAGTCGCCATTGCCGCGCATGTCCACGCGCACGGCGGCATAACCGTGTCCGGCGAAATAGGGATGCGTCAGCTGATCGCGCACTGCCGTTCCGTCGCGCTTGCGATAGGGAAGATATTCGAGAACGACCGGGACTCGGTTGACGAGGGCGTCGGCAGGAAGCCACATCCGTGCCGCCAGTCTCACGCCGTCGGGCATGGGAATCCACTGGTTGGCGATTTCCTGGATCTTGCGCGGAAACTTCCTGACAGCTCTCATCAAGTCACCCGCCCCTCGTGGGCGAGCGATCTTATGGCCGAAACGATGGTTTTGAACCCCTCCATGCAGGCGGCGGACACGTGCCTCGCGCGCATGTAGCTGTGGGCCAAATTTGGCTCGCGCCGCAAAACGACCCGACTCCCCGCCGCCTTCAGCCTTTCCGCATACACCACCGCCTCGTCATGCAGGGGATCATATCCCGCCGCAGTGATGAAAGCGGGCGGCAGGTTGGAGAAGTCGCGTTCCGCCAGGGGCACGAGATATTTGTCCTGCAGGTTGCCGTGGCGCTCGGAGCCGAGCACCGCGTCCCAATAATAGATCATCTCGCTGCGCGTGAGGCATGGCGCATCGGCGTTCCGTCGGTATGAGGGTGTGTCGAGATCATGGCCGAGCACCGGATAGATCAGCACCTGTCCCTTGAGCTGAGGCAACTTCTTGTCACGCAGATAGAGGGCAAGCGAGGCGCTCATCTGTCCTCCCGCGCTGTCGCCGGCCGCGACCACCGCCTTTGCGTCGATGCCATGCCTTGTTCCTTCACTGCGAATCCATTGGAGCGCGGCGAGATTGTCCTCAAGCTGCGCCGGATGGGGGTTTTCGGGAGCGAGCCTGTAATCCACCGCAGCGACGATCACATCTGCGCCATGGGCGATTTCGGCGCACATGTCGTCATGTGTCTCGATGCCGCCGAGCACCCAGCCGCCGCCATGCATGAAAAGAACGCCTGGCCTCGTCTTGGGGCCCGCCGGTCGGTAGACGCGCAGCCTGACGCTGCCATCCTTTCTCGCCACCTCGATGTCTTCTGTCTCGAGGCCCGGTGGCGGGGGCGCTGCAAAGGATTTGCAGAGCGCATTCCAACTCTTGCGCTGCTCGCCGAGCGGCCAGTTCACGGCTTCGGGAGGGGTTGCGGCGGTGAGTTCCCTGTAGAACGCGAGCATTCCCTCATCGAGCGGTGGCCTTCCGCGGTTGTCGTCCATCGCAGTGATTGTCTCCCCGCAATTGCGTTTTCGGCAAACTGCTATATGAGCCCCTTGCGCCCGTGGCAAGCCGGCTGGTGGGCCATGATGAGAGCAGCATGATCTGGCCGTTCAACCGCGAGGAGCCTCGTTCGTCCCAGGAGGCCGTTCCATTTGTTGCAGAGTCCGATCAGCTGCGCATCCTTGCCGCCGTCGCCGATGTCCTTCCCGACCCCTTCATCGTCATTGATCCGGACGGCATTGTTCTGCTGTGCAATCCTCTCGCCGCGGATCTCATCGAGATGCCCCTGCGCGGGCGGCCCATCTCCCATGCCATACGCTCGCCGGTCATTCTTGACGCCATCGCCGAGGTGTTGAACGGGGCCGAGCCGATGAAGGTCGACTTTGCTCATCGCCTTCCCTTGGAGCGGCGCTTCGAAGCCTTCATCGCCGCAGTTGGCAGGAAGGACAGGGCCCATGAGCCCGCTGCCATCGTCATGCTCCGCGATCTGACCCGCGAGCAGCAGCTTGAGCGCATGCGTGCAGATTTCGTCGCCAATGCTTCCCACGAGCTGCGCACGCCCTTGGCTTCGCTTATGGGCTTCATCGACACGCTGGAGGGTCCTGCGCGCAAGGACGAGCCGGCCCGGCAGAATTTTCTCCGCCTCATGCGCGCCCAGGCCGAACGCATGGCGCGGCTGATCGATGATCTGCTGTCGCTGAGCCGCATCGAGCTTAACGCCTATCGCCGTCCGACGGCCGAGGTCGATCTCGCTGTCATCGTCAGGCAGGCGATTGATATGCTCCTGCCTGCCGCCCGCGATGCCGAACTCCACATCGGCATTGACTTGGGTCAAGGCCTCACCCTCAAGGGCGATCATGACGAACTCTTGCAGGTCGTCGGCAATCTCGTCGAAAACGGCATCAAATATGCAAGCAGCGGCAAACGCGTCACGGTCTCGGCGCACCGCGATGCGCAAGGGAGCATCGAACTCATCGTGGAGGACTTTGGTCCCGGCATAGCGCCGGAGCACCTTCCGCGCCTCACCGAACGCTTCTACCGCGTCAGTATTCAGGAAAGTCGCTCGCGCGGCGGCACGGGTCTCGGCCTAGCGATCGTCAAGCACATTTTGAACCGCCACCGCGCCAAGCTCATTATCGCGTCCGAATTCGGCAAAGGCTCGCGTTTCACGGTGCGGTTTGCTCGGGAAGCTCCAAAAAGGTCTGAGCGAACAAGCCCTTGAATTGTCACAAAAGCGTAATCCGGCTGTCACATAACCCTTAAGACGAATTCCTAGGTCTATGCCCGTTCAGACCAGAGGAAAGTAACATGAAACGATACATCTTCTTCTGTGCAGCCTTGTCTGCGCTGTTTCTTGCAGGGGCCGCCGAAGCCCGCGACCAGATTCGCATCGTCGGCTCCTCGACTGTCTATCCATTCACGACCACCGTCGCCGAGAATTTCGGCAAATCGAGCGGCCAGAAGACGCCCATCGTGGAATCGACGGGCACCGGCGGAGGCATGAAGCTGTTCTGCGGCGGCGTCGGTGTGGATCACCCCGACATCACCAATGCCTCGCGCCGCATCAAGAAAGGCGAGCTCGAAACCTGCCAGCAAAATGGCGTGACCGACATTGTTGAGCTCAACATCGGCTATGACGGATTGACTCTCGCGCAGTCCAAAAGCGCCAAGCTTCTGCAGCTGACCTTAGGGCAAATTTATCTTGCGCTGGCCAAGGAAGTGCCGGGTCCTGACGGCATGCTCATCCCCAATCCCCATGTGCAATGGGCAGATATCGACCCAAGCCTTCCTGCCGTGAAGATCGAGGTCCTCGGCCCGCCGCCGACCTCCGGGACCCGCGATTCGCTCCACGAACTGTTCATGGAAAAGGGCGCAGAGCAGATTGAAGCCATGAAGATGCTGAAGGAGGCCGACGCCAAGGCCTATGAGAAAGCTTGGAGGACCCTTCGCGAGGATGGCGCCTATGTCGAGGCTGGCGAGAATGACAATGTCATCGTCCAGAAACTCGAGGCCAATCCCAATGCTGTCGGGATTTTCGGATATTCCTTCCTGGAGGAAAATACCTCGCGCCTCCAAGGCGTTCCTCTGGGCGGCGTTGAGCCGACATTCGAGAATATCGCCTCCGGCGACTACAAAGGCGGCCGCCCGCTCTATGTCTATTTCAAGAAGCAGCATATCGGCGTCATCCCCGGCATTCAGGAGTTCGCCGAAGAATACATCTCGCCCCAGGCTCTGGGCGAAGACGGCTATCTCGCTGCCAAAGGCCTTGTCCCTCTTCCGGCGGATCTGTTCGAGAAGGAAGCAGCAAAGATCCGTGCCATGGAGCCTATGAAGGCGGACGAACTGTCTTAGCGAGGAGGAAGGCTGGCCTACGGATGCACCCACTTGAGAAAGGTCTGTGATGACGAGTGTTTATTTCCTCTGCCTCGCAGGCCTTGTCCTTGTGGCTTTCCAGTTCGGCCGCGGCCGCGCCTATGCCGCGGCCGAGCACTCGGCGGCGCTTCATTCCCGCCCCGCGCACCATGGTCTGCTTCTCGCCAGCATGGTCCTGCTCGTCATGCTCGCCGTTTTCGTCTTGGGATGGGCGTTGACGGGCTGGATCGCCGAACAACACGCGCTTGCCGCCTTGCCAACAGACATACGGCACGACCCTTTGCAGCTCGAAACGGCGATGCGCGCCATTGTGGAAAGGGCCTCCGGTCGAAGTACAGGCGCGTCGAACGAATCGATTGAAACGGCCGCAGCCTCCTACGCTGCAATTATCGGTGCCGGCCGATGGCTCTTGCTGGTGGTGAGCCTGCTTGCCGGCCTTGGCGTTATTCTCGTCGGCCAGAGGCGCATTTCAGCTAATTTCCGGGCAAGGAATCATTTCGAGACGATAGTCAACTATTGTCTCTTCATTTCTGCCGGTCTAGCGATCTTCACGACGATTGGCATCGTCTTCTCAGTTGCCTTCGAGACCATTCGCTTTTTCCAGCTTGTTTCCCCGCTCGAATTTCTCTTCGGCCTGGAATGGAACCCGCAGACCGCCATGCGCGCCGACCAGGGCGACTTCGGCGGCTCTTTCGGCATCGTGCCTCTCGTCGTCGGCACTTTGCTCATTACGGTGATCGCCATGTGCGTGGCGGGTCCGATCGGGCTGACCGCCGCGATTTACATGGCCGAATATGCCACCCCCCGCATGCGCGCCGTGGTCAAGCCGATGTTGGAGATTCTGGCCGGCATTCCCACCGTGGTCCTGGGCTTTTTCGCCGCATTGACCGTCGCTCCTTTCATTCGCGATCTCGGCACGTCGCTCGGCCTGTCCGTCGCCTCGGAATCGGCCCTCGCCGCCGGTCTCGTCATGGGAATGATGATCATTCCCTTCGTCTCGTCGCTCTCCGATGATGTCATCAATGCCGTCCCGCAGTCGCTGCGCGACGGCTCCTACGCCATGGGCTCGACGAAATCGGAGACGATCAAGAAAGTCGTGTTGCCTGCCGCACTGCCGGGCATTGTTTCGGCCTTTATGTTGGGCATTTCCCGGGCCATAGGCGAGACCATGATTGTCGTCATGGCGGCGGGCCTTGCCGCCAATCTGACCTTCAATCCGCTCGAGGCGGTGACCACTTTTACGGTTCAGATCAAGACCATTCTTGTGGGCGATCAGGAATTCGATTCCGCCAAGACTCTCTCCGCCTTCGCCCTTGGATTTGTCCTCTTCTTTCTCACTCTGGTGCTCAATGTCGTGGCCCTGCGCATCGTCAAGAGGTATCGCGAGCTCTATGACTGACGCAACCGCCCGCGCTGCCGACTTCCGCTCGCCTGGTGCGCGCAATCGCCTCACCAAGCGCTATCGCGCCGAGGCGAGATTCCGCTCCTATGGGATCATTGGCCTTTCGTTGACGGCCCTCTTCATCGCCGTTTTGCTCTTCGACATAGTCTCC
>DATBMX010000006.1:0-5436 GCA_036554625.1 Aestuariivirgaceae bacterium | reverse complement strand
GTAGCACCGAGTACGACGATCACGACTCGAGGTCGACGGCGAGCAACGAGTTCGATGGTGTCGTGCATGTTAGTTTTTCCGAGAAAGGAATCTCGCCACGGCATGATCGAGCGAGATCATGCCGGCGCCACGTGCGACCAGCAAAAGCAGCAGGCTCGCCCAAAGCAGATGCTCACCCCAGTGACCAGGAAAGACAAAGATCTGAATGACGGCGACCACGCCGAGCAGCGCCAACGCGGCAAAACGGGTGAGCAATCCAACGAGAAGGAGAACAGACCCCCCAACCTCGGCGGCCGTTGCCAGAAGAGCGGCTATGTCGGGTGGCAAGAGCAGTACGCGATATTCGAAAGCAAAGAGCTGCAGCGTCACGGGCCAGCTCGCAAGCTTCGTCTGCGCCGAGTGCCAAAATATGTTGAAGATCGCCACCCGTCCGGCGAGCTGCACGAGTGATAGGGGAACCTGCTCGGCGATTCCCAGCAACGTGTTGTAGCGACCAATCAGTGAAAATCGGCGTGAGGGTGCAGCGGCCGTCAAGGCATCGGTCACGGGAGAGATCCTCCTCTCAGTGAGCATTTGAGTTATCGATTTCGACAACGAGATTGGTTCGGATCAAAATGAGGATCTCGTCGACGAGAGGAAACTTTGGGTCCCGCGCGAGCGCCCGCGAGGCGGAATAGTCGAGCTGGGAGCCGCGGCTCAGGCTTCGCCAAAAAACATAGCGCGCAGAGCTCAGCTCCATGAAACGAATGTTATCACCCGCGCGCAGGACGGCCGTATAGGTCATCTTCCGGGCAAGGGGCGTTCCCTCCACATGCGTTCCCTCGAACAGGGCGAAGACGGGCCAGCGGGACAGAACGAGTTGAAGTGAAGGCTGCAGGATAAGCCGCACAGAAGGCTGGCTCGCCGTTCCGAAAGCCGTTGCCGGCAGCGCCGGTTTCTCCGGCGCGGTAAGGGCAGCTTGCACTGCCCATTCGAGCGATGCGACCGCAGGCAGTATGGGTGCGGCACGACAGGCCGGAAACCGCGAAAGGAAACGCGGAAAAGTGCTGCCGTAAGTCGACAGCCTCGGCTCCAAGGGCGGCTGAGATCGGATGAATTCGAAGGCCGCGTAGCTGAAGAAGCGCTCATCGCTGAGCTGTGCCGTCACTGGAAAAACGGCCTTGAGATGGCGGGTGAGCGAAAGGAAGGTGTTGTTGCGATAAATATCGAACCGACGCAGGGCATCGGCGCGGCGTGCCACGATTTCTCCGGCAAGCGGGGCGGCATCGCCACCGAGGATGGCTTGTGTCATCGCGGTCTGAATCTCGACCAGGCTACGCATGGACCGTGCTCCCCTTCAGTTGGATGGCGAGCGGATGATGATCGCAGACGGCGACGCCTGCAGCCGCAGTGCGGCTTGGCGGGAGGAACCCTGCATTTGTCTTGGCGGCGCCTTTTTGCAGTCCGTCATCTCGTGCTTCAACGGCAATCGCGCCCGCAAGCAGATCGGCCCACATGGCTTCGCCCAGCAACGTGCTGAGTGGCGGTAGGTCGGAATCCCACTCGATAAGCGTCGGCCGGCGGCCGAAACGTTCTACCGCAGCACGATAGAGCGCCCATACTTCCGATGCGACGCAGGAGCCGTGACTATCGATGAGTACCGGCCCGTCCGGCGTATCATTGGTCGCATTTCCGGCGAGGTGAATCTCGGCGATAGCGGCGCCAGGCAGAGCAGCGATATAATCCTCGGCATCGAAACCGAGATTGTGAGCGGATACATAGACGTTGTTGATGTCGAGCAGCAAACCGCAGCCCGTGCGCTTGACGATTTCAGCCAGGAACTGCGGCTCAGCCATGGTTGAGCGTGCGAAGCCGACGTAGGCCGAGAGATTTTCAATCAGGATGGGCCGCTTGATGACATCCTGTGTGCGCTCGATATTGCGGCAGACCAGATCGAGCGCCTCTTCGTCGTAGGGCACGGGCAGAAGGTCGTTGAGATAGATACCATCTCCTACGCTCCAGGCGAGATGCTCCGATACCATCGCAGGCGCCAAGCGGTCGCACACCTCCTTCAGCCGCGCCAAATGAACATCATCGATGCCGCGGGCGGAACCGAGAGACAACCCCACACCGTGAACCGCCACGCCGTAGTGGCCTCGCACCCGCTCCAGCGCGGCGGTCGCCGGGCCAAAGTTCATGTAATTCTCTGCATGCACCTCAAGCCAACCCACGGAAGGACGGGTCTCCAGAATCTGCGCCATGTGGGGGCTGCGCAGACCAATGCCTGCGACCGCGGGCAGGGAAGATGAAGAAATCGTCGGCATGGGACTCTCCTTGGGCAGGCTGGCTTGAGGATCTCTTTGCAATTAGGCCTTGGGCTCGGAGCTGCCGCCCGTAAGCTTGGTGCAGGTGCCTGCCGGCACATAAATCCAGGCATCACCCTGGTTGTCTGCCGTGGCCGTTCCAGCGCAGGAGTGAGTGTTGGTCTGGCAATCGTTCATGCCCGCCTTCGACACGCCGTAACACTTCTCGAACGAGAACTCCGGCTGGGCGGCGGGGCCGCCCTTAGCGACGCCTGCAACGGCCAGCGCAGCGACGGCGGCAATGGCAGAGGCGGCGATATACTTGTTGTTCATCGTGATCTCTCCTCGATGCTTGTTGCGTTCAGACAGTTTCCGTTAACCTGTCTGCAACCACTGTCCGACAGGGCGGAGATCAACTGAAATGCCATCTCCGCATCGTAACGATACCGGCGTCGTATCAATCGCACCCAATCACTATCGATCAAAAGAAAGTGCCTCCCTTGAAAAGGAGGCGGCCCTGCAACTACCGTTCAATCAAATCGGATCACGACCCAGGCGATATTTGCTCACAGATATGTGCTGTGAATGTCGACCGAGGACCGTTGCCAATACAATCAAGATGGTCGGCAAGCCATGCCTCGGCACGCTCCCGGAAACGGGCCGACAGTCCCGATCCGCTCTGTTCCTGAGCCATCTTAGCGGAAAGGCGTTGGGCGTAGCCGGAATCGACGAGCGAGCCTTAGGTCATGAGGCCCGCTCTCCAAAGCCTTCCCCAAGGCTGCTCTGCCATGTATAGTTCTTGCGGGTGAGGACAATGCGTGAATTTCTGACACTGCTTGTGTTGGGATTCGCTGCGACGATGGCAGTCGCGGGGGATGTGTTGTTCGACGCTGTGGCGACCGGGGACAAGGCTGCCGTGGAGCAAGCTCTCACCAACGGTTCCGCTGTTGATAGTCGCGCTCGTGATGGGGCCACCCCCCTGATCAATGCAGCTCTTGGCAATCACCTTGCGATTTCGGAACTGTTGCTGGACAAGGGTGCTGATGTCATGGCCCGCAACTCGGGAGGATTTACTCCTCTCCACGCGGCAGCCTTTTCGGGCAGCCTTCCAATCGCGAAGCTGTTGCTGGAGAGGGGCGCGGTTCTCGAGGATGCGGCCAACAAATCTGGCGTGACACCGATGATGGTAGCGGTCGAGGAAAACCATGTTGAATTGGCGGAGTTCTTGATTACCAAAGGCGCGGACGTAAACCGTGGAGAAGCTCATGGCTACCTGCCAATCACACGCGCCTTTTGGAAAGGCAACCAAGAGGCAATGAAGCTTTTGAAGCGCCACGGCGCAACCTGCCAGAATGCAAAAATCTTGGGAAGCGAGGCAGAGGTTGCTAGGTGCATGCAGGTCCAATAACCAAGGAGGACAGTATTATGTCGAGGCGACATCTATTGGTAGCAGTGGGGTTTGCGCTTGCGGCTACCGCGGGCGCGGTATCGGCGTCTGCCGACGACTCCGTGAACACAGGTTATTTCGGCGGCGTTGCAATCATGGGCTACGATCCAGTCGCCTATTTCACCGAGAACCGGCCGGTAAAAGGTTCCGAGGAATTCGCCTACGAATGGCTGGGTACGCCATGGCATTTCGCTAACAGCAGACACCGCGAGATGTTCATGAACGAGCCGGTGAAATATGCCCCACAATACGGCGGCTATTGTGCCGGCGAAGTTGCATTCAACAGTTCGGTTACAGTCAACGTTGACCCAGAAGGCTTCAAAATCATCGATGGCAAGCTATATTTGATCTACGACAAGAGGAATGCAGATTATTTTGCCGATCACGCGAATGAACTTGTGCCGAAGGGCGATGCAAACTGGCCCAAAGCCGTAGCGGAATTGAACAAGGATCCCTATCATTAGTTCGACGAACTCAGACAGTCCTACTTGACGACTGAGAAATAGAATACCTTGCTGGAATTGACATATGTGTAGGGCGAGGTGCTATCAGCGCTTGTGCGCTTGTAAATAGGACCGCAGTCCGGCCTGCCGAACATGTTCTCGCTTCTCTCGCAGAGCAGATCACCATCGATATAGACTGTCCCTGTAAGGAGTTGCATTACCGAGCGGAAGGCGGCATTGCCGAGCCGATCAATCTGCATGATTGCCGGTGAGCCTGGCTCGATTTGACCTTGCAAAGTATGACCCAGTACCAGCGACGCAATCTCCTCGCCCGTTAGCCGGTCACGCTCATCTGCGGTGAAGCCATACGGCCATTCGGGAAGGCCGGCTAGTCGTAAAGCATCGAGAAGAAGGACCAAGTCCCGAGTGTTGCGGAAATGAACGTTGCTGGTACGCCACGCAGCCAAAGAGTCGGCGACTACCGCATCTGGGCCACCGCGAAGGGCCGCAGCCATTGTGGTCTTCGCATCCGGCAAACGGCCTGCACGAGCGTAGGCTGCGGCAAGTGTCACCTGAAAATCGCCGGCTGTCGGTGCATCGTCACGCGTACGTTCAAGAGTTTCAATGGCTTTCGACGTATCATCTCGAAGGAGATAAACAAGGCCCGCGATATGTCGATCGATGGGTGAGAGATTGGGATCGAGTCTCAGCGCCGTCTCAACCGCAGCAGCTGCCTCGGCATGATTTCCCGCAAACAGCTGTACGTACGCAAGAGCTATATGCGCGGCAGCATCACCTGGGCCAAGCGCCACCGCTCGTTTGGCAGAAGCGATAGCTTCATCATAACGCCGATCGACGACCTGCATGATCCCGAGAATGGCGTATGGGGATGAAAGTTCTGGATCAAGTTCCAACGCGCGGCCCGCCCTCTCATAGGCTCTCTTTCGTGCCGGCGCGCTCTGAAGGACGTCGTTAAAAGAAACGCGCCAGACATATACAGTCGTGCGTGCATCGCCTGCGTAAGCTTCGGCGAACAGGGGGTCGAGATCGACCGCTTTGTCGTAAAGTGCAAGGGCCTCGCCCATTCGCGTACGCTGGCCTGTGCGGGAGGCCTGCTCGGCACGCAAATAATAGTCATAGGCTTCAAGATTGGCAGTTGGAGGCCGAGCTATTCGCTGGCTTACGGCCGCCGAAGGCTCTATCCCAAGTGCTTTGGTGATTTCCCGACTGATCTCGTCCTGAACCGCAAACACCTCTTTTGTGC
>DATBMX010000142.1:0-2803 GCA_036554625.1 Aestuariivirgaceae bacterium | reverse complement strand
GAAAGTCGTCGATGACATCAAAGAGAACGGCATTGAGAAGCTCAGGATGACGAAGGCGGTGGCCTATGCCAATATGCAGTTGCCGGTTGGTATCAACACACGTCTTCAAGAGGCCGAGCCGGAAGTCGTCAAGTTCCTCTCGAAGTATACGCTTTCATCGGCAGAGGTGAGCAAGCTGCTCTCCCATTATCTGCAGAAAGCTGGCGGCGAAGCCGAGGTCACGGCACGTCACTTCCTGTCGACGAACGATGTCTGGAAGAGCTGGGTGCCAGAAGACGTGGCCAAGAAGGTGGAAGCCGCTCTGTCGTCCTCATAGCCTGCCCGGCACGCCTCCCGACGGAAGGGCTTTTCGTTTAATCCCTTCCGTCGATGCGGTGTTGACGGCTTCCCAACCGAAAGCAGTGCCATGTTGAAATATCGCAAGCCCATTCTCTGGTCGTTATTGGGGGGCATGTTTATTGCTCTGGTTGGGTACAGCTATAGCGTCTCCACGCAAACCAAACCGGGTAGTCTGGGCGAGTTGCTGAGCGATCGCACGTGGCTCAACAACTGGCCGCGATGGCTAGACATGCCGCTGCAGAGTTGGACCAATGGGGCGCTTGACTGGCTGGTGCAAACGTACGGCTGGGTCTTTGACGCTGTCAACGCATTTCTTCTGGGTGTCCTGGTGTCGCTCTTGAATGCCTTGACCTATCTGCCCTGGCCGGTGGTGATTTTGCTGGTGGTGGCTCTGACTTACGTTCTCAGCGGACGCAAATGGGGGACGACGATCCTGGTCGGCACCTGCCTGTTTTTTATCGGCTTCCTCAGTCCAAAGTTCTGGGACAAAGCCATGCAGACCACCGGTGTCATGCTGATTGCGATTCTGCTCTGTATGGTGATCGGGATGCCGGTTGCCATCGCGATGTCACGCAGCGATCGATTGCGCCACGCCATCTTGCCAATCCTTGATCTGATGCAGACTATTCCGAGCTTTTGTTATCTGATCCCCGGTATCATGCTCTTTGGCCTGGGCGCGGTTCCAGCTATTATTGCGACGTTTATCTACGCCGTGCCCCCGCTCATTCGTCTCACTGATCTGGGCATTCGGCTGGTGGATCAAGAAATCATCGAAGCCGCCGAGTCCTTTGGCGCTAGCCCACGCCAAAAACTATTCATCGTGCAAATCCCTCTGGCCTTGCCCAATATCATGCAGGGTATCAACCAATGCACCATGATGGCCTTGGCCCTGGTGGTGATCGCGTCGATGATTGGCACCCGAGGCCTTGGCGACGAGGTGCTGCTGGGATTGCAGCAACTCAATCCCGGACGCGCCTTCGAAGCGGGCATTGCCATCGTGCTTCTGGCGATCGTGCTCGACCGCATCACGCAAGCCTACGGCGATACGCTGCAAGAGCGCAAAGTCAAAGCCCAGAAGTAAGAGCATCATGGCCAAGATCGAGGTTCGAAACATCTACAAGATTTTCGGAGCGCACCCCGAACAGGTCTTGCCGCTGGTCATGAATGGCGCGACCAAAGAAGAGGTCCTCGAGCGAACCGGTTACACAGTGGGTCTGGACAACGTCTCCCTCTCGCTACAGGAGGGTGAAACCTTCGTTGTCATGGGGCTTTCAGGGTGTGGCAAATCGACTCTCATCCGCCATCTCAACCGATTGATTGATCCGACTTCAGGCGAGATCGAAGTCGATGGGATCGATATCCTCAAACTGAACCGCCGCGAGCTGGATGAGATCCGGCGCCACAAAATGAGTATGGTGTTCCAGCGGTTTGGTCTGTTACCGCACAAAACCGTGCTGGAGAACGTCGGTTTCGGGCTGCAGATTCAGGGCGTACCGGAACGCAAGCGCACCAAGGTCGCGATGGACAAGATCGATCTCGTCGGCCTGACCGGGTTCCAGCATCAATACCCGGAGCAATTATCCGGCGGCATGCAGCAGCGCGTCGGGCTCGCCCGGGCGCTGGCCACCGATCCGGATATCTTGCTGATGGACGAAGCCTTCAGCGCTCTCGATCCGTTGATTCGCACGGAGATGCAGCGACAGCTCCTCGCCCTGCAAGCGGACATGCACAAGACCATCGTGTTCATTACGCATGATCTCGACGAGGCGCTGCGGCTGGGCGATCAGATCGGCATCCTGAACGGCGGACGCCTCATCCAGGTGGGGGGGCCGGAAGAGATCATCCTGCATCCGGCCGACGACTACGTCACCGCATTCGTCCAGGACGTGAATCGGGCGAAGGTGCTCCGCGCTAAGACGATCATGATCGACGCGCACCAACTCGATGGCGCGGCCATGCATGCAACCGAGAAGGTTCACGAAGACGCGTTTCTGGAGGACTTCCTGTCCGATGTCCTGGAGCGCCGCGTCGTGCTGACCGTGGTTGACCACCAAGGCAACCCGAAAGGTTACATTACGGACAAGGAAATCGCGGCGGCGCTGTCGAAGGGAGATTGATGGGCTGCGTAACCTGGCCGCGCTCATCCCAAAGGCTGAGCGCGGCTAGCTATCAAGTGGCGTATTTTTCGCCCAGGGCGGTTTCCCAGCGGAGGTAATTAATCGCATCGGCCGAGTTGCGATCCGGACCCGAGAGCACCACGTCCGTAGGCGGACGCATGACGCCCGACAACCCCGTTTCCACCGGCAGTTCGGCCGCCTGCCAGGCGGCCATCCCTCCCTCGAGTACGGCGACGTTCTGATAGCCCAATTCTTTCAGCGTCGCGCCTGCCAGAGCGGCGTTTGCCCCTCCATTGCAGGTCACGGCAATGGCCGTCTCTTTTGACGGGACCATCTCGTCAATCTGC
>DATBMX010000461.1:0-5569 GCA_036554625.1 Aestuariivirgaceae bacterium | reverse complement strand
ATGATGGCATCGACATAGCGGGAGAGAACGCGCGCAGTGTCGGCGACCGTCTCGCCGCGGCCAAGCTGCATGTCGTGGGCAGAGAGGAGGAGCGTATCGCCTCCCATCTGGCGCATGGCGACATCGAAGGAGACGCGAGTGCGGGTGGAGGGCCGCTCGAAGATCATGGCGAGCAGTTTGCCCTTGAGAGGCATGCCTGCCTCGCGCTCGCCTTGCGGCCGGCCGCGGCGGGCCTGCTTCATCGCCTCAGCATGCTCCAATATGCGCTCGAGCTCATCGGCGGCGAAATCGGAGAGATCGAGAAAATGGCGCGGCAGCATGGGCGTGATTCAGGCGACGGCGCCCGCCGCTCTGGCCTTGGCACTCTTGAGCGACCGGCAGGCGCGATCGAGACATTCGATCGCCTCGTCGATCTCGGGGGCCGAAACGGTGAGCGGCGGCAGGAGACGGACGACATTGTCGCCCGCAGCTATGGCAAGGAACCTCTGTTCATGGCAGGCAGAAATGAGATCGGCGTTCTTGGGTCGGCATTTAAGGCCGAGCATGAGGCCCCTCCCGCGCACCTCCTCGATGATATCAGCGTGCTCATCCTTCAGCCGCGCAAGTTTCTGGGACAGCAGCAGCGCAAGGGAACGCACGCGGTCGAGGAAACCATCTGCGAGAACGAGGTCGAGAACTGCATTGCCAACGGCCATGGCGAGCGGATTGCCCCCGAAGGTCGAGCCGTGGCTGCCCACGGTCATTGCGGCGGCCGCCCTCTCGGTCGCAAGACAGGCGCCTAATGGAAATCCGCCGCCGATACCCTTGGCGATGGCCATGACGTCCGGCAGAACACCTGCCCATTCATGGGCAAACAGGCGACCCGTGCGGCCGATGCCGCATTGAATCTCGTCAAAGATCAGCAAGAGCCCCCTGGCGTCACAGAGCTCGCGCAGATCGCGCAGGCGTTCGCTGGGAACAGGTCGTATGCCACCCTCGCCTTGAACTGGCTCGATTAAAATTGCGGCCGTCTCGGCGGTGACGGCGTTTTCCAGCGCCGCTTGGTCGTCAAGGGGCAGCTGATCGAAGCCCGGCATGGATGGGCCGAACCCTTCGAGGTACTTGGGCTGCCCGCCGGCGGCTATGGTCGCCAGCGTGCGGCCGTGAAAGGCGCCTTCGAAGGTCACGATACGATAGCGCTCCGGGCGAGCATTGGCCCAATGATAACGGCGAGCGATCTTGATGGCGCACTCAACGGCCTCGGCTCCGGAGTTGGTAAAAAAGACGGTATCGGCGAATGTCGCCTCGATAAGGCGGCGGGCCAGACGCTCCTGTCCGGGAATTTCATAGAGATTGGAGGTGTGCCAGAGCTTGGCGGCCTGCGACGTGAGCGCTTCGACCAAATGGGGATGGGCGTGGCCCAAACTCGAGACGGCGATGCCAGCGCCAAAGTCGAGAAAACGCGTGCCGTCGGTGGAATAAATGTAGGAGCCCTCGCCCCGCTCAAAGGACAATGCGGCGCGACTGTAAGTGGGAAGCACGGGCGCGATCATTGAAAATTCCTTGCAAAATCAGCAACGCCAGAGCGAAGGCACGGCCCAGGGAGGTCGCCGCTATATAAACTCTTGCCGCTTGCGGTCAATGAAAGCCCTCTTCGGCTGTTGTTTCGCTGCAACTGAGTCAGAAGGTCGCATGCCTCATGAGTCAGCGATTTGTTAACCTTTGTTAAGCGGGCATGGGGAAGGAAGCTGGGGAAAAAATTCTCGCATTCTTGCAGCTGATTCGCGGCCTGTAGTAGGTTTTTGTGTAGCTGCACACAACATTTAGCGTTCCAGTCAGTCGTAGTTCACGCGCGCGGACCGATGGGCGGCCGCCGAAGCATAAGGGATTCAGGGGACGATGCTCTTAGAAACTGCGAACCCACCCGCTCCCGCCGACAAGCTGTCCTGGACGGAAGACAGGGTCGAAACGTTGAAAAAACTTTGGAACGAGGGCTTAAGCGCGAGTCAGATCGCCGGCAGACTAGGCCATGGGGTGACCCGGAATGCGGTGATCGGCAAGGTACACCGGCTCGGCCTGTCCGGCAGAGTGACGCCGCAGCGCACGGCAAGGCCTCGTCCACGCAAGACGCGCGAACCCTCGCATCCAGGGCGGCCAATGTTGCCGGTGCATGGCGCCAATGCGCTCAAGCCGATGCACCGAATGGAACCCGCTCTGCGGCCCGAGCCTGAGCCCGAACCCATCCGGCTCGTCGACATTCATGTTCCCGAGGGTGAGCGGGTGAACATCCTCATGCTTTCCGATCGCACCTGCCGGTGGCCCGTGGGAGACCCGGGCTCTGACGATTTCTGCTTCTGCGGGCATACGCCCAAGGCGAATGGCGGGCCTTATTGCGACTACCACGCCCGGATTGCCTTCCAGCCCTTGCAGGACCGCAGGCGACACAAAGTAGCGAGCTGATCTCCGCAAAGCTTCGCTATTGTCGAAGGGCCGCGCCGCAAACGCGGCCCTTTCGCTTGCTGCACGAAAAAGCCGCAAAGATAAACGGCAGATGAACGAGGCGTTCAGGACAGGTTCGGACGGCTAAGAGCACGCTCGGCTCAACAACCGGGAAAACCGGCAGGGCTGGACAGGACATGTATCGAACAATTGCAATCATCGCTCTGGCAGGAGCGCTCTTGGCGGCTGGCGCCTATGCCCCGCCGGCGCGTGCCATCGGGGGCGAGGCGACCAATGTGACCGTGGTCGCGAAAAACCAGATCTGGCCGCAGCCTGAACTCCTGGACGCGTGCGAACTGTCGCTCTGCCAGGACGTTTGAGTTTCCACAATCCCCATGCCCGGTCCGGCGTTGGGGCTAAAACCGGGGAGTGGCGGAGCCCGTCAACGATCCGCCCCTCTCACTGGCGTGTGAAGCCGCTCCCCGGCACTCTTCTCACTCTCGATGTGAAAGCGCTCGTCGAAGGAATAGCCGGTGCCGCGCACCGTGCGGATCGGATCGGCTTCGCGGCCCCTTGACAGCGCCCTTCTCAGCCTGCCGACATGAACATCGACGGTGCGCTCATCGATGTAGACATCGCGTCCCCACACCGCATCCAAGAGCTGCGCACGGCCATAGACCCGACCCGGCGACTGCATCAAATGCTCGAGCAGACGGAACTCCGTCGGCGATAGAGCAATGTCGCGCCCGGCGCGGGCGACCCGTCTGGCGCGACGATCAAGCGTCAGATCACCGATGACCAAAACCTCGGCCACGACATCAGGATCGACGCGCCGCAGCAGGCTCTTCACGCGCGCCAGGAGCTCGGGCACCGAAAAAGGCTTTACCACGTAGTCGTCGGCGCCGGTGGCCAGGCCGCGAACGCGCTCAGTCTCTTCGCCGCGCGCAGTCAGCATGATGATCGGTATGCCGCGGGTCTCCGAGCGGGAGCGCAGAAGGCGGCAGACCTCGATTCCCGATATGCCGGGAAGCATCCAATCGAGAATGATGAGATTGGGCCTCTCGTCGGCGATCATCATCGACACATCCTCGCCCATTGCGGTAGAGCGTACGCGATAGCCTTCCGCCTCGAAATTGTAGGCTAGCAAGAGCTTCAGCGCCTCTTCGTCCTCCACGATCAGAATGGATGCCGACATGCCGCGGTCACGCTCCGAGCGAGGTCACGGGCGTGGTGCTGGTCGTGTCCTTCTTGGGACGCTCGTCCTTCAAAGGCGTGCCATGCTCGAGATAGTAGATGTTCTCGGCGATGTTGGTGGCGTGGTCGCCGATGCGCTCTAGATTCTTGGCGCCGAAAAGAAGGTGGGTACACACTCCGATGTTGCGCGGATCCTCCATCATGTAGGTCAAGAGCTCGCGGAAGATCGAATTATAGAGAGCATCGATCTCCTCGTCGCCGCGCCAGACGTCCAGCGCCTTGGCCTCATTGCGCTGGGCATAAGCATCGAGCACCTCCTTGAGCTGGGCTAAGGCCAAGCGGCCCATGCGCGCCAGGCCCGTCATGATGCGGCGGGGGTGCTCCTGCTCGATGGCGTGAACGCGCTTGGCGATGTTCTTGGCGAGATCGCCGATGCGCTCGAGATCCGAGGCGATGCGGATCGACACCATGATCTCGCGCAGGTCGAGGGCCATGGGCTGGCGCTTGGCGATGGTGAGGATAGCCTTTTCTTCGATCTCGAGCTCCAGAGCATCAATCTTGTCATCTGTGAGAATGATGTCATCGGCGGTCTCTATGTCGTGCCGGATCAGCGCATCGATGGCGCGCGCCAGTTGTTCCTCGGCCAGCCCGCCCATCTGGGCTATTTTTGTCTTGAGGCCGGTCAGCTCCTCGTCGAATTTCTTGACCGTATGCTCGTTCATCTCTGCTCCTTCCGGATCCACGCCTAGCCGAAGCGCCCGGTGATATAGTCCTGCGTGCGCCTATCCTTGGGATTGGTAAAGATTTCATCGGTACCGCCGACCTCGACGAGACGACCGAGGTGGAAGAAGGCGGTAAGCTGCGAAACGCGCGCTGCCTGCTGCATGGAATGGGTCACGATGACAATGCAGAAATTCTGCTTCAGCTCGTCGATCAATTCCTCGATGCGCGCGGTGGCGATGGGATCGAGCGCGGAACACGGCTCGTCCATCAAAATGACTTCGGGATTTACGGCAATCGCGCGCGCGATGCACAGCCTCTGCTGCTGGCCGCCGGAAAGGCTGGTGCCGGGAGAGGACATCCTGTCTTTCACCTCCTCGAAGAGACCAGCGCGGCGCAAGCTCGACATGACGATCTCGTCGAGCTCGGCCTTGGAGGCGGCGAGGCCGTGGATGCGCGGTCCGTAGGCGACGTTCTCGTAGATGGATTTGGGGAAAGGATTGGGCTTCTGAAACACCATGCCGACGCGGGCGCGCAAGAGCACGGGATCGAGAGCGCGGTCATAAATGTTCTCGCCGTCGAGCTCGATCGTGCCGGTGACGCGGGCGCCGGGGATCGTGTCGTTCATGCGATTTATGGCCCTGAGAAACGTCGATTAGCCGCAGCCCGAAGGGCCGATGAAGGCCGAGACGGAACGATCGGGAATATCGATGGACAGATCAAAGATCGCCTGCTTGGCGCCGTAGAACACATCGACGTTGCGGGCGCGGATCTTGACCAGCCTGTCGGCAAGTGCCTGGTAGGAGGTGGTCGCACCAACGATCCTGCTGGAAGCATCCATTGCAAACTCCCTCACCAACGCCGCTCGAAGTGACGGCGAAGCACGATGGCGATGCCGTTCATCAGGAAGAGGAAAACCAGGAGAACAATAATAGCGGCAGCCGTCTTGGCCTCGAAAGCCGGCTCCGGCAGATCGGACCACAGAAAGATCTGCACCGGCAGGACGGTGGCGGAATCAGTCACTCCGCCTGGAACGTCGACAATAAAGGCCACCATGCCAATCAGGAGCAGCGGCGCCGTCTCGCCCAGAGCATGTGCCATGCCGATGATCGTGCCCGTCATGATGCCGGGCATGGCGAGCGGCAGGACGTGGTGCATCACCACCTGCTGCTTCGAAGCGCCGACGCCATACGCCGCCTCGCGGATGCTGGGCGGCACCGCCTTCAGCGCCGCGCGG
>DATBMX010000443.1:0-2644 GCA_036554625.1 Aestuariivirgaceae bacterium | reverse complement strand
AATGAGCCCAACATCGACCCACGTTTTCGAGAACTAGACAATATCTTCCTCTTGCCTCATCTCGGAAGCGCCACGCCCGACACGCGCACGGCGATGGGCATGCGCGCGGTAGACAATCTGGAGCAGTTTTTCCGGGGAAAGCCGCCGAGGGACCGGCTCGTATAGGCCGCGGGGCGACGGACGCAGCGCTCTCGTGAGGCTTCGCTTTGCACCGCGCGCGCAACGTGCTATCGCCGCTCTCCCCCAACCAACAAAAGGGTAAGTCATGAGCAAGATCGACGCGCGGTTGAAAGAACTCGGAATTGAGCTTCCGGCGCCGGCGAAACCTGTTGCCAATTATGTGGGCTGGGTTCGCACGGGCAATCTGGTGTTTACATCGGGCCAGGTGCCGCTCAAGGACGGAAAATTCGAATATCAGGGGAAAGTCGGCAAGGATTTCAGCGTGGAGGAAGCTGCGAAAGCGGCGCGCATTTGCGCGATCAACATTCTGGCGCAGGTCAAGGATGCTTGCAGCGGCGATCTAGATCGCGTCAAGCGGTGCGTTAAGGTGCTGGGCTTCGTCAATGGAATTCCGGAGTTCACCGATCAGCCGAAGGTAATCAACGGCGCGTCGGATCTGATCGTCGAAATCCTGGGCGAAAGAGGCCGTCACGCCCGCTCGGCCGTGGGTTCGGGCTCTCTTCCGGTGAATGTCGCGGTCGAGGTGGAGGCCATCTTCGAGGTCGAATAGCACGTCCCGCGCATGTCGATTCCCCTGCTGCGGCAGCTCGACTGGCTTATTGCAAGGCCGATCGCTCATCGCGGCCTGCATGATTCCCCATCAGGCGTCATCGAGAACACCTTGGCGGCCTTCGCGGCGGCGATAGCGCGGAACTATGCTATCGAATGCGATCTCCAGATCAGCAGCGATGGCGAGGCCATGGTGTTTCACGACAGCAGGCTGGAGCGGCTCACCGAAGCGAAAGGCCGCGTCATCGAGCTGAGTTCGGACGACCTGAAGCGCCTGTCTATGCGGAACACGAAGGAGGTGATCCCCACGCTTGACGAGGTCCTGCAAAAGGTAGGCGGGCGCGTGCCGTTGATCATCGAGATCAAAAGCCATTGGAATGGGAGCGATGCGCTGGCGCGAAGAGCCTTGGACGTGCTCGCGCCCTACGAAGGACATTACGCCTTGATGTCATTCGATCCCGAAGTTCTGGAAGCGACGCGGCAGCTTTCGCCTCGGACCGTGCGGGGCATTGTCGCCGACCGCGTGGCCGACAGATTATGGAGGCAGCTTCCCCTGCCACGGCGGCTCGAGCTCAGGCACCTCGCCCATGTGGAGCGAAGTCTTCCTCATTTCGTTTCCTATGAAGCCAAGGGTCTGCCCTGGCCTCCCGTGCGGGCGCTGAGAGCCGCCGGCCTGCCCGTCATTTCATGGACGGTCAGGTCCCAAGGCGAAGCGGAAGAGGCCAGGCGTTACAGCGATCAGATCACCTTCGAGGGCTTTCGCCCATGAGGTTCACGTGCAGATCAGAGTTTGCAGCTCGCTCAAGGAAATAGACGCGCAGTCGTGGAACGCGCTCGCCAATCCTGACGGCGGGACCTACAACCCCTTTGTCGATCATGCGTTTCTTGCAGCGCTTGAAACTTCGGGGTCAGCCTCGCGCAAGACGGGTTGGCTTGGTCAGCATCTGGTGCTGGAGAATGAGACGGGAGTCGTTCTCGGCATAATGGCCTGCTATCTCAAATCGCACAGCTACGGCGAGTATGTCTTCGATCACGCCTTCGCCGATGCTTTCGAGCGCGCCGGCGGGCGCTATTACCCGAAGCTCCAGGCAAGCGTTCCCTTCACCCCGGTCACGGGTCCGCGCCTCATGGTGGGATCGGCAAAGGAGGGGCGCAAGCGTCAGAAGCTTCTCGTCGCCGGCGCCATCGAGATGGGCAGGCAGCACGGAGCGTCATCACTCCACGTGACCTTCCCCACACGCGAAGAGTGGACGCTGTTGGGCGAGTCTGATCTTCTTCAGCGCACCGACACGCAGTTCCACTGGTGCAATGAGGGCTATGGCAGGTTCGAGGATTTCCTGGGACAGCTCTCGAGCAACAAGCGCAAGAACATCCGCAAGGAGCGAAGGGCCGTTCAAGAGGCAGGAATTTCCTGCGAATGGGTGGCGGGCAAGGATATCACCGAAAGCCATTGGGATGCGTTCTTCGCCTTCTACATGGACACCGGATCGCGCAAATGGGGCTCACCCTACCTCAATCGAAAATTCTTCAGTCTCGTGTCGGATGCAATGGCGGAACGCATTCTTCTCGTCATGTGCCGACGGGGCAAGAGGCTGATCGCGGGAGCCTTGAACTTCATCGGGGGCGATACGCTTTACGGGCGCAACTGGGGCGCCGTCGAGCATCATCCCATGCTTCACTTCGAGGCCTGCTATTATCAGGCGATCGAATTCGCCATTGCGCACAAGCTCAGATGGGTGGAGGCCGGGGCCCAGGGACCGCACAAGCTGGCGCGGGGCTATATGCCGCGAACGACCTACTCGGCGCATCACTTTGCAGATCCGCGCCTTGCCCAGGCAGTCGAGCGCTATCTCGAGCATGAGCGCGCCGCCGTCGCCGCCGATCAGCTGGAGATCGCCGAACACTCTCCTTTCCG
>DATBMX010000423.1:0-3401 GCA_036554625.1 Aestuariivirgaceae bacterium | reverse complement strand
CTCGTAGGATGTGAAACGGACGCAACTGAATGCGATCCGCTGAAATTCGGCGGCCTGGAAGGAAACCGGGAAGGGCCTCTTGGGGCCTCTGGTTCCAAGCCGAGGCCTGCCTATCACATGGCCTGAGCCTGTGCAACGCGGGGCTGATGACCTTTTGCCGCAAGCGCTGGAAGCCTCGGGACATTCTCGAAAATCGCCCGCTTTGTTTGAAGCCTGCTTCAAAGGAAACTGTAGGGATCGATGTCGATATCGATGCGAAGCGATCCCTTGGGTTTCGCGGGCCTGAGCCACGTCCTGAGATAGTCCTGCAGATTGACGTCCCGCTTGGCCCGCGCCAGAAGCCGCCAGCGATGGCGGCCGCGCAGAACGGCGAGCGGCGCCGGCGCCGGGCCGAGGAGCTCCACTCCCTCGGCCAAGGGCGCAAGGCTCGCAAGCTTGCGCGCCAGCGCTTCCGCTTCGATAGGCTGGCTGCCCGAGACGATAATGGCGGCAAGCCGCCCATAGGGCGGCAGAAGCGCCCTTTGCCTCAGGCGCTTTTCTTCCGCGATGAAGCCCTCCTTGTCGGCCCGTTCGAGGGCTCGCATCAGCGTGTGTTCGGGATTGTAGGTTTGAACGAGCGCCGCGCCCGGCTGGTCGCCCCTGCCCGCCCGGCCGGACACTTGGCACAGGAGCTGGAACGTCCGCTCGCCCGCGCGCGGATCGCTGCTTTCGAGCGCCAGATCGGCATCGACGATGCCGACCAGGGTAAGGTCGGGAAAATGATGGCCCTTGGCCACGAGCTGCGTGCCGATGATCAGATTGTGCTTGCCCTCCTTCACTTCGCGCAATGTGTCCTTCAACACGTCGCCGCGCATGAGGTCGCTCGAAAGTATGGCGGTTCCCGCCTCTGGAAAGCGGGCCGCCACCTCCTCCGCCAGCCGTTCGACGCCGGGCCCGCAGGGCACGAGCGCGCCTTGTGCATTGCAATTGGCGCAGGCGTTCACGAACGGCTGCTGATGGCCGCAATGATGGCACAGAAGAATGCGCCGGAAGCGGTGCTCGACGAGCGAGGCCGCACAATTGGGACATTCGATCCTGTGACCGCACGCCCGGCACAGCGTCAGCGGCGCATAGCCCCTCCGGTTGAGAAACAAAAGCGCCTGCTGTCCTTCCGCCAGAGCTTTCTCTACCGCACTCGCCAAGGCCTCCGAGATCCATCGGCCCGCCGGCGGAGAGCCCTCGCGCATGTCCACGATCCCGATCGTTGGCAGCCCTGCACGCCCGATGCGGTTGGTGAGTACGACGCGGCCGTAGCGGCACCTGTCGACATTGACGAGCGTCTCGAGCGACGGCGTGGCCGACGACAGAACGACGGGAAAGGCGCCGAGCATCCCGTAGACCACCGCCATGTCCCGCGCGTGATAGGCGATGCCGTCTTCCTGCTTGAACGCGCCCTCATGTTCCTCATCGACGACAATGAGCTTGAGCCTTTGCCACGGCAGGAACAGCGCCGAGCGCGCTCCCACCAGAATCTTGGCTTCGCCGCTCGCCACGCCGCGCCATACGCGTTCGCGCTCCTTCGGCCTCAGATCAGAGTGCCACTCCGCCGGCCGCGCCCCGAAACGCGACTCGACCCGGTCGATGAACTGGCTGGTGAGCGCGATCTCGGGGACGAGCAGAAGAACCTGCCCGCCTTGTGCGACAGCCGCCGCCATCGCTTCGAAATAGACTTCCGTCTTTCCCGATCCCGTAACGCCGTCGATCAGCGTCACCGAATGCTTCTCGCCCGTCGCGGCGTCGATGAGAACTTTGGCGGCCTCGGCCTGCGCTTCGGACAGCGTCACGCCTCTGCGATCGGCCTCGGGCTCGGCGAATCTTTGGAAGCCGGGAAGCGGCACCGCCTCGATGGCGCCCTCGCCGGCAAGCCCCTTGATCACCGACGGCCCGACGCCCGCAAGCTCCGCGATCTCCCTGGCTGTGAGCGCCACCTGCGCCTCGTTGAGAAGGTCGAGAACACGCTTGCGCGCCGCCGTCATCTTGCCGGGCTGCTTGCATCTTGCCACGTAGCCGGTGCGCGCCTGTGCCGGTTCGAGCGCGGCTGGAACCCTGAGGCACATGCGCAGCACCATGCCCCTTGCCGCAATGTAGTAATTGGCCAGCCATTCGACGAAACGCCGCTGCAATAGCGGCATCGGCGGATGCTCGAAGACATGCTCGATGATCTTCAGCCTCGGCGATTTGTCTGGAGGAAGATGCTCCTGACCCACCCCCCACACCACGCCGATCACCGAACGCGAGCCCAAGGGCACGACGACATAGCTCCCGACCTTTGCTTCGGGCAGCGCGATGTAGGAGTAAGCCTCCTCGAGCGCCAGCGGCAACAGCACCTGCGCGATAGGCTGTTGCAGCGGAGTGACTGGCGTTTCCGAAGCGTCTAGTGTATCTCGCTCGATCGAAATGGACTTAGCCCTATGAAGTTTTTCGTTGATACTGCCGATGTTGCCGAGATTCGCGACATCGCTTCGACCGGTCTTCTCGATGGTGTGACGACCAATCCCTCCCTGGTGGCGAAAACCGGCCGTGATTTCCGTGAGGTCATCAAGGAGATCTGTTCGATCGTGGAAGGGCCGGTCAGCGCCGAGGTCACCGCATTGGAAGCCGATGCCATGGTCGCCGAAGGCCAGAGCCTCGCCAAGATCGCCGGCAACGTCGCCATCAAGGTGCCGCTCACCTGGGACGGGTTGAAGGCGTGCCGCGTTTTGGCCCAATCGGGCCTCAAGGTCAATGTCACCCTGTGCTTCAACGCCAATCAGGCGCTTCTCGCCGCCAAGGCCGGCGCTGCCTTCATCTCGCCCTTCATCGGCCGTCTCGACGACGCCGGCCAGGACGGCATGGAGCTCATCACCGAGATCCGCCAGATCTATGACAACTACGATCTCACCACGGAGATTCTGGCTGCCTCGGTGCGCACCGTGAATCACGTCAAATTCGCAGCCCTGGCAGGATCCGATATCGCCACGGTGCCAGTGCCGGTCATGAAGGCTCTGATCAAGCATCCTCTCACCGACAAGGGCATCGATTCCTTCCTGGCGGATTGGAAGAAGACGGGCCAGAAGATTCTTTGAAGCTTTAGCCCCGCCGCCTCCCACAATGGCGGTCACCTCCTGTCAACCATTGCTCCTTACCCTCTGGAGCCATGGATGACTTGGCGCCTCTAGCCCTTCGCAGCTTTTCGGCGCGGCCCGACGCCGCCGGGGCCATCGCCGCTTGGCTCGACTATCTGACAATCGAGCGGCGCTGCTCTTCAAGGACGGTCGAGGCCTATGCCCGCGACATGGCGCAGTTTTGCGCCTTTCTCACCGAGCATCTGGGTGGCGAGCCAGATCTCATGGAGCTCTCCATCCTTTCCGCCGCGGATTTCC
>DATBMX010000453.1:0-6557 GCA_036554625.1 Aestuariivirgaceae bacterium | reverse complement strand
CGTCGCCCGGCGAACCGTAAAAGCTGTTCGGCGCAAAAGGCGAACTTAGGGTCGCTTGAGGATCAGTCGATTTCGGCCCATTCCGGGTCGATCGAACTCCCCCTAGTCTCGCGCTGCGCCGACCGGAAGTCTTCCGGCCTTCGGAACCGTCCCTGCCACATTCCCCGTCCGGCGCTGCGAGCCGTCGCCTCGGCCACGAGATAATCGATGCTGTGCCGCGCATAGGCCACCGCCCAGCCGAGACGCACCATCTCGCGATTGAGCTCGACGCTCCCGGCCCGGCAGCGCGCCACGTCGCGGCGATACTTGTCCGTTTCCATCACATCGCAGCTGATGTCATCGTTGTTGATCAGCCGTGTGAGCTGGCGCTTGGCTTCCTGCCCGCAAGCATAGGAGCGCCCTGTTGCATCCAGGCACTCTTGGTCGAGTTCCGACGCGTCGATGCCGAAGAGCCTGATGCGCTGCTCCCCGCGCCGGAGCGAATCGCCGTCCGTGACGCGCACGCTGCCGAGAAAATCGACCTGCGGAAAACGATCCATCACATAGAGCACGGCCAGGGCCAGCAAGAGCGTTGCCGCGCCATCCGCGATGATCTTCCACAGGGAGCGCTGCCGATAGCGCCGCCGCCAGTAGTACTGCAAGCCTCTCCGCCTATTCTTTCCGCCATCGTTTCGCGGCGGCCTCGTCGCTCGCCTGCGCCTCTACCCATAGCGCCCGGCCGTCGGCCTCCTCGAGCTTCCAGAAAGGCGCTTTCGTTTTCAGAAAATCGACGAGGAAGGCGCAGGCCGCGAAGGCCGCCTCCCGATGTGCTGACTGCGTGAGCGCCAGCACGATATCTTCGCCGGGCTTGAGCCGCCCGTAGCGGTGGATGATGAGCGACTTGATGAGTGGCCAGCGCCGATGCGCTTCCGCTTCGATCTCGGCGAGCGCCTTCTCCGTCATGCTGGGATAATGTTCGAGCGTCATCGCCGAGATGCGGCCGCGCTCATTGGAGGGCCTGACCGTGCCGACGAACATGACCGTGCCGCCAGCACCGCTTTCACCTTCGCGGAACTGCCTAAACTCCAACGCCGCGTCGAAGGCCTCTCGTTGCACGCGGATCATTCGCCTCGTCCTCCAGGGCCAAGCTGAGTCGCTTCGGTTACCATGTCAAACTAGGGATCGGTGGAAAGCGCCTCTGGCTCGCTGTCGCCGGTGAAGCCGTTCATCAGGTCTATGGTGTTGGTGTTCAGTTCCTTCTTGAGATCGACCGAGTGAGCCGGCGTGCCGGCGTCTGCCTCGCTGCTCAGCGCTTCACCGGCGACTCCGCCGGCATTGGTGGTCGCGGTTTCCGGCGTGCCCGCGCCGCCGGGGCGGCCTGCAGCGCGGCTGAGGAGGGCCTTCAGGGCCTCATAGGCGGCAGCGGGATTTTCAAGCACTCCCGCAATGTCCGGATAGAGCTTGGGTCTCGACAACGGCCCGCTGATCATCAGCGGAATGTTCATTGCATGCGCGCTGAACTCAGGTTCGATCTTCATCTCGATCTCGCCCTTGAGCAGGTCGATGAGGCCCTTGCCCTTGAGCTTGAGCCCCGGCCCCGCGGCGTCGAGATCGCTCGTTTCCGCTATGCCGTCGGCGAGCTTGAAATTGCCCTTGAGCAGGTCAAAGCGGGTCGTCGCCTGGGCGTTTGCCGTCCAGCCCACGACGATTTTCTCTGCCACCTCCTGCGCCATCTGCTCGACATCGATTCCGGCCAATGCCCCATCGCGGATTGCCACGCCTGCCGTGCCGCGCAGCGATGCGATGAGCTCGCGCGGCGAGCGCCCCGTCGCCGCCAAGGCCATGGACGCCTCTGCGCGTCCCTTGAGCCGGCCGGACGCGCCGCCCAGCAGGGCATTGGCGTCTATATTTTCCGCATCGAGTCCCACCTGCACGATGGGCGCCTTTTGCGCGCCATTGAGCACGAGCTGGCCTTTGGCCTTTCCCTGATGGAGATCGATGTGCTCGAGCTTGGCGTTCAGCACCCCATTGCCGATCGTCCCGTTGAGGCGAGCATGGCTCATGATCGCGCGCCCAAAAATGACGCGGTCCGCCGTGAGCGTGGCCTTGGCGTCGAAGGAGTTGAGGAGGGAGAAGTCGATCGGCTGCAGCCCCCACCTCTCGATTCCTTCATCCGCCTCGCCCGAAAAGAGCGAGCTGCCGAGGCCATAGCGGTTGAGATCCAGATGATCGATGCCGAGCGCCAATGTGAGAATGGGCTTTCCGCTCTTGAAATCGAGCGCTGCGTCGCCTTGCGCATTCATTCCATCGAGACGGAATTGGGCCTTGCTGAGCGCAAAGGAATTGCCTCTGAGGCGGAAGGCGCCGCTCGTGCGGAAGCGCTCGAATCCCTTTCCGTCCCCGATCTCGAGGCCGGCCCAGCGCAAGAGCCCGCGCAGCGAGCGCGAGTTCCCCTCGAGCGTTCCGGCAAGATCGATTTCCTCCGCTATGGCGCCTCTGCCGCTGAAACCGAGATCGATCCAGCTTCCGGACACATTGAGATCGACTGGGCTGCCTTTTTCGGCGAGCGACTGCGGCGACTTGATGAACAACGAAAAGCTCATTCGATCATTGTGCCAATTGCCGCTGCCCTTGACCTCCAGCGGTCCCTTGGCGGACTGGAGCGTCATCAGCATGTCGAGATCCCCGAGGCGTACCCGCTGGCCGGAGCGCTCATCGCCGAATGTCACCGTTCCGCCTTCCACATAGAGCGGCGGCACGGGCGGGTTTGCGCCGGCGGTCGGCGCTGCGTCCTGCATCCAATTGCCATGTCCCGCCTGGTCGATGAAGAGATTGAGCCGTGGACGCACGAGCCGCACCTCGTCTATCGCCGCGCGCCGGCCGATCAGCGCCGCGGCGGCAATCCTGACGCGCATCTCTTCGACCGTCGCGAACGGCAATTCGCTGAAGTCTCTCGCGTTGTCGAGCCGCACATTGCCGAAGGCGACGCCGAATTCCGGCCACAGCGTGAGCCGTGGACCGGAGCCGAAGCTGAGCTTCTTTCCGCTCGCCTGCTCGACCGCGCGCGCCATTTCGTCGGCCAGGAAGGATGGCGACAACAGCAGTGTAAACCCCGCCGCCAGCGCGCCGGTGAACACCAGGACGACAGCCGAAATGACTGCGATGCGCTTCATTTGTTCTCCGCTGCAGCGGTGCCTGGCTGCTCGCGTTTCTCTTTATTCTTTCGCATGATAATGAAGTCCCAATTGCGGCGAAGTGATGCTGCCCTTGGGGCTTTTAGGTCACAGTTGTGCAGAGTATTTATTCCGTTGGAAAACGGAGTGTGTTGAAAGTGACCGACAAACCTATGTGGGTGCCGCCGCACGGGCGTAAGAAGTCATCCAATTTGGCCCGTTTCATGGCCAATCTTTCCGCCAGGTTGAACCGCCGCTTCGACAGTTTCGAGGAATTGCATTCCTTTTCTCTGCAGGCGCCGGAGGAATTTTGGTTGAGCGTGTGGCAGGATTTCCATGTGCTGGGCGACTGGCCGGGCGGACAGGTTGTCGTGGACGGCGACAAGATGCCGGGTGCGCGCTTCTTCCCGGGCGCCAGGCTGAACTATGCCGAGAATTTGTTGAAGGCGGCCGATGGCGATCGTCCAGCGCTCATCTTTCGCGGCGAGGACAAGGTCGTCCTCAAGATCACTTGGGGCGAGCTCAAGACAAAGGTTGCCCGGATCGCCCATCACTTGAGCGGCCTCGGCGTCGGGCAGGGTGATCGCGTTTGCGCGATCGTGCCCAATCACCCCGACACGGTCGCCTGTTTTCTCGCCGTGAACGCCATAGGAGCAATCTGGTCCTCCTGTTCGCCCGATTTCGGCGAGCGCGGAATTCTCGATCGCTTCGGCCAGATTGCGCCGAGGCTCCTCATCGCCTGCGACGGCTATTACTACAACGGCAAGACGATCGACATCGGCGACAAGCTGAAGACCGTTGTCGCCAAGCTGCCGAGTGTCGAGCACACGCGCCTCATCGATTATATCGGCAGGGCGGAGGAGCAAGCCCCATCTCTGCCCAATGCCCTGGCCCTCGGCCGCGTCCTCGCCGCCGCGGGCACGCCGCCTCTCGAATTCGCCCGTCTTCCCTTCGACCACCCGATATACATACTGTATTCCTCCGGCACGACCGGTGTGCCCAAATGCATCGTGCATCGCTCGGGCGGCATTCTCCTCAAGCATTTGACCGAGCATTTCCTCCACACCGATTTGAAGTCGGACGATCGCCTGTTCTATTTCACCACCTGCGGCTGGATGATGTGGAACTGGCTGGTGTCGGGGCTCGCCAGCGGAGCGACGCTGCTGCTCTACGACGGTTCGCCGTTTCACCCGCATCCCGCCATCCTGTTCGACTACGCGGACGCCGAACGCATGACGGTGTTCGGCACCTCGGCCAAATATATCGACGCTTTGCGCAAATCGGGCCTGCGCCCCAAGGACACGCATCGCCTGTCGACATTGCGCACCCTGTGTTCAACGGGCTCGCCGCTGTCGCCGGAGAGCTTCGACTTCGTCTATGACGCCATCAAGGCCGACATTCACCTTGCTTCGATATCGGGCGGCACCGACATCTGCGGCTGCTTCGTCGCCGGCAACCCCATGGGAGCCGTCTATCGCGGCGAGATTCAGGTGCCGACCTTGGGATCCGCCGTGGACGTATACGACGAGAATGGATCGCCCCTGCGCCGCGCCAAGGGCGAGCTTGTCTGCACCAAGCCTTTTCCATCCATGCCCGCGATGTTCTGGAACGACCCCACGGGCGAAAAATATCACGCTGCCTATTTCGCCCGTTTTCCCGGCGTCTGGTGGCACGGCGATTTCGCCGAGTGGACGGTGAATGGCGGCATGATCATTCATGGCCGCTCCGATGCGACCCTCAATCCCGGCGGCATCAGAATCGGCACCGCCGAGATCTATGCGCAGGTCGAGCAGGTGGAGGAGGTTCTCGAAGCGCTGGCCATCGGTCAGGATTGGGACAATGACGTGCGCATCGTTCTCTTCGTCAGGCTAAGGCCCGGTTCGTCCCTTACGCCCGAGCTCGAGAGCCGCATCAAGAGCCAGATTCGTACGGGCGCTTCGCCCCGCCATGTGCCGGCCAAGATCATCGCCGTGGCCGACATTCCGCGCACAAAATCCGGCAAGATCACCGAGCTTGCCGTTCGCGATGTCGTGCACGGGCGCGAGGTCAAGAACAAGGAAGCTCTCGCCAACCCCGAAGCGCTCGACATCTATCGCAACCTTCACGACCTCGCGAACTGAGCCGGCCTGATCCGGAAGCCTCTTCCCATCATGCGCGACAGGAGAATGATCGGCACGATGCCCGACGCCACGATCGTCAGCGCCGCAAACGCCGTCTCTTCGAGCTGATCAAGCGACGCCTGCGCATAGACGAGCGTCGCCAGCGTCTCGAAATTGAACGGCCTGAGGATGAGCGTGGCTGGAAGTTCCTTCATCACCTCGACGAAAACGAGGAGCGCAGCGGAAAGGATCGCCGGGCGCAGCAGCGGCAGGTCGATTTCGACGAGCGTGGCGAATGGTCCGCGTCCCAGCGTGCGCGCTGCTGCCGTCAGATTGGGCGTGATGCGGTTAAGCCCAGCCTCGAGGGAACCGAGACCGATCGCCAGAAAACGCGCGACATAGGCAAAAAGCAGCCCCGCGACCGAGCCGGTGAGAATGAGCCCTGTCGACATCGAGAAATGCTTCCGCATCAGAGCGTCGAGCGCATTGTCGAACGCCGCAAGCGGCACCAGCACGCCGATTCCAAGCACCGCGCCCGGAATGGCATAACCCGCCGTGATGAGCCTGATCGCCGCCGCCACCGCGCGCGAGCGGCTGAGCTTCTGCGCATAGGCGACGAAAAGGCCGAGCGCCAATATGATAATGGCGGCAAGGGCCGCGACGGTGATCGAATTGAACGCTGCCTTCGCATAGGCGTCCGCCCTGACGAGCCAGCCCCGCTCGATCGCGAAGCCTAACAGCACGGACGCCGGCAATACGAATCCGAGCGCCACCGGCAGGCCGCAGCCGGCAAGCGCGAGCATGGCCTTGGCGCCGGTGAGCCGCACGCCTTGCAGCGGCGCATTCTTTCCCGCATGCGTATCGGCGCGTTCCATTTTCCGCCCCGAGCGTTCGAGGATGATGAGGGCGGATGCGAAGAGAACCATGATCACGGCAAGCTGCGCCGCCCCCGTGAGACTGCCCTTGCCCAGCCATGTTGCATAGATGCCGACCGACAGCGTTCTCACCCCGAAGAACTCGACCGCGCCGATATCGTTCAGGCATTCCATCATGGCGAGCGACAGGCCCACTGCGATCCCGGGCCGGGCAAGCGGCAGGGCGATGCGCCACAGAGCGCTGGCGAGACTTGTCCCGAGCGTGCGCGCCACCTCGATCTGTGCCGCGCCCTGCCTCATGAAACTCGCCCGCGCCGTGAGATAGACGTAAGGATAGAGCACGAGCGACAGCACGATGATGGCGCCGGAGAGTGAGCGCAGTTCTGGAAAACGGTAGTCGGCGGGCGATTTCCAGCCGAAAGCGTCTCTGA
>DATBMX010000400.1:0-2513 GCA_036554625.1 Aestuariivirgaceae bacterium | reverse complement strand
GGAATACGATCCCGATTCCGTTTTCGCCAAGCTCAAGGGTCTGAAGCTCGACCAGGACGAAAGCCGCTGATGCGGATCCTGGTCGTCGGCGCCACGGGCGCGGTCGGCAGGGCTGCCGTCGACGCATTGAAGGCGAAGCGTGAGATCATTGCCGCCGGCAGGACCTCGGGCGATGTCACCGTTGACATCACCGACCCTCGCTCGATCGCGGCGATGTATGCCAAGCTCAAGCGCATCGATGCCGTCGTGGCGACTGCGGGCCATTCGCACTTCGGCCCGCTCGCCACCATGACCGAGAAGGACTTCCGCAAAGGTCTCGACGACAAGCTCATGGGCCAGATCAATCTCGTTCTCTTGGGCCTCGACAATGTGAACGACGGCGGCTCCTTCACCCTGACCACGGGCGTGCTCGACCGCGATCCCGTGCGCGGCGGCGCCAACGCCGCGTCCGTCAACGGCGCCGTCTCGGCCTTCGTGAGAAGTGCTGCTCTCGAAATGCCGCGCGGCATCAGGATCAATGTGGTGAGCCCCGCCCTCCTGCAGAACTCGGTGGAGCGCTACGACGGCTTCTTTCCCGGTCATCTCCCCGTGAGCTCCGATCGCGTCGGCCTCGCCTATGTGAAGAGCGTCGACGGCGGCCTCAATGGCCGGATTATCATCGCTGACGCCTAGCGGTCGGCTGCCCCGGCAAGCCGCGCCGAGGCTGCAATCGCGACCGCGCCCGTCACGATGACGAAGAGCGCTGCCGTAAGTCCGATGGCTTGGCCGAGGAACCCGATGAAGGGCGGGCCGGCGACGAAACCCGCATAGCCCATGGTGACCACCGCGGCGATCCCCCGCCCCGGCGCATCGGGCGTGAGCCGCCCTCCACCGCCGAACAGCACCGGCACGATATTGCCCATGCCGAGCCCGGCGAGCCCATAGGCGGCGATCGCCACGAGTTCGCTGGGTGAAAGCAGCGCCGCCGTCATGGCGGCGCATAGCACGATCGCGCTGATGCGCACGAGATTAGCCGAGCCGATGCGGCTGCGCAGGTGATCGCCTGCGAAGCGCACCCCCGCCATGCCGAGCGCGAACAGCGCATAGCCGAGGCCTGCCCGATGCGCCGGCATGCCGAAGTCTTGCTTGAGCTGAATGGCGCTCCAATCGAGCACGGCCCCTTCCGCCATGAGCGCCACGAAGCACAAGACGCCGAGCCCGACGGTGGCGCGCGAGGGCAGCGCGAAGAACGCCTCGCTCGATGAGCCCTGGTCCGCCGCGCCGGGAAGCAGCCCTCTTCCCGCCGCCGCCACGACGGTAACGGCGATCAACACGGCCCCCGCAAGGTGAATGCCGACGGGCGCCGTCTCGAGAACGAGCGCGCTCAATCCCGCTCCGCTCATCGCCCCGAGGCTGTACATGCCATGGAGCAGCGACATGGTGGGCCGCCGCATGTGCGTCTCGACGGCAAGGCCATGCGCATTCATCGCAACGTCCATCGATCCGATGGTTGCGCCGAATGCCGCCAGCGCCAGCACGAAAAGCGTCACTCCCTCGGCCATCGCGGGCAGAGGCAGGGCGAGGCTGAACAGCAGCCCCGTCACCATCGTGATGCGCGCGCTGCCATGGCGGTTGACGAGCATGCCGGTGAGCGGCATCGCCGCCACCGCCCCTGCGGCAAGCGAGAGAAGCGCCAGCCCGAAGCTTGCGAGATCGAGGTCGAGGCGCTGTTGCGCCAGGGGAATATGCGGCACCCATGCGCCCGTGACGAAGCCATGAATGAAGAAGATGAGGGCGATGGCGAGCCGCGCCTTGGCAATCATCGATGGTGTCATGAGGTTAAGCGGCGGCGAGGCCTTTCGACGCGAGCGCAGCCTTGATCTCATCGAGAATGGCGGGATCGTCGATAGTTGCCGGCATTGTCCATGGCTCCCCGTCGGCGATCTTGCGCATCGTGCCCCTCAGGATCTTCCCCGATCGCGTCTTGGGCAGCCGCGGCACCACCAGAGCCGTTCGAAACGAAGCAACGGCCCCGATTGCATCGCGCACCATCTGCACGCATTCCCGTTCGATATCGCCAGGCGCGCGCGCAACGCCCGCCTTCAGTACCACGAAGCCGACGGGCAATTGCCCCTTCAGGCTGTCGGCAACGCCGAGCACGGCGCATTCCGCCACGTCGGGATGGGATGCCAGAACCTCCTCCATTGCGCCGGTCGACAGCCGGTGGCCCGCGACATTGATGATGTCGTCGGTGCGCGCCATGATGTAGAGGTAATCATCCTCATCCATGAAACCGGCATCCGCCGTCTGGTAATAGCCGGGAAAGGCGGAGAGGTAGCTTTCCTTGAAACGCTCGTCGTTCCGCCACAGCGTCGGCAGGCATGAGGGCGGCAGCGGCAGCTTCACGCAGATGGAGCCGAGCTTGCCTCGTTCGACTTCCTTCCCGCCATCGTCCACCACGCGTACGTCATAGCCGGGCATCGCCACGGTTGGCGAACCGTATTTCACGGGCAGAAGACCGAGCCCTACCGGAT
>DATBMX010000366.1:0-5884 GCA_036554625.1 Aestuariivirgaceae bacterium | reverse complement strand
CCGCGCGGGCGTAGGCTGGGGCTTTTTCCCGGAGTTCTCGTCCCTTCCCGACGATCTTCCTGTCCGCCGCCTGACTGAGCCGAGTTTCGAGCGGAGGATCCAGCTCGTGACCGTACGCGGCCGCCCGCACTCGCCCGCAGTAGGCGCGTTCGTGCGCGCAGCGCGAGCGCACAAGTGGCCGGCGTCAATGGCTTTAGGATAGGATTACTTCACTGACGCTGCAGCGCGCTTGCGCCGCTGTGGAATCAGAGCGCCGGGGCGGCGCTAGTGAAGGAGACTGAGGAGCTACGTCCGCCAGATTCGACGCACTACACTGGCTAACCTGCGTCGACCTGCGGTGAACGAACGGCTGCAATTCGCCGAAGCCGGTCGTTCAACCCGATGATTTGGCTAACCTGCCAGCAACGGATAGATGATCTGCTGACTTACGACCTCGCGTGGGTCGGCAGATTCTGGTTTTCGTTGAACCCCAATCTCGACCACGACCCACAATGGCTCAGAGTGCCTACCGGGCGTGACGTGAGGCATCAGACCAACGGCCGTGTCGATGGCGCAGGCTGAGCCAAACGTGCCCGGCCCCGAAAGCCCGCATACGGCAACCCAGATTCCGCCTGCTGCACGTCGTTGAACTGCAACGATGCCGTAGGTCTTGAAACTCTCCCCAACACTATTGCCTTCAGAGCGCGGCGAAACTCTCAGCAGCGGGTCCGATACAAACAAATTCTTGTCGGCGACCAGAGCGCGCGCGCCCGATGAATGATTGCGAAGTATGTCGGATGCGCGGTCGTCGAGCTTTATGCCGCGTCGTTTACCTAGAGCGGCAAACCGGTTGAATGGCAGCCAGAATGCGCTCTGGAACGAGGGCGAGCCATCCGAGGATGTGAAAACAAAAGGCCGCGAGTCGATGCTTGGAAACATTTCGCTGAGCAGGTACTCGGCTGCATGATTCACTCGCGATGATCCAATCGCAATGATGGATGTGTCATCGGCAATTCGTCTGAACCACGATTGACGACTAAACTCCGTGGGGGCCATCCCGTCCTGATAGATGACTTCTTCCATTGTGTATCCGGCGCGTGGTGCGCGGCTGTTCATCGCATTCACGAGATGCGTGACTGATTTGAAGTCCCAGTGGGAAACGTCAATCCGCATTTCTTCCTTTCGGGGATAAGCCCCCAACAGGAACAGCATCTTTTCCGAGCGAGCTACGTGAGGAAGAATAGAGTGGGACGCCAGCAACGGCCTGACTGCAAGACTCATCCCCCTGGGCGCAAAATAGGCATCGAGCATTCGCAGCTGAGCGGCGCTCAACTGAACTGTGGGATCGTCGGCGGCGAGCTTCTTCAGCGTTCGCGGATCAATTCCATTGACGTCGTCGCCCGTCTGCGGATCGAGTCGGCGAACAGCGGTGACGATTTTCTTTGAGAGTCTTGCCGCGCTTCCTTCAGCGACAATTGCGCTCTCGACCATTTGCGCCAGCTCGAACTTCAATCCACTTTGCATGCGATCCCCGGAAATGCGCGGGGCCCGAAGGCGCCTTAAGGGCGAATGTCCGTATAGAGACATCAACGCACCTGCAGCAAAAAAATGCAACATCGGATGCTGCGGGAAGTGCGATGCCTAAGCCCTCGGACTACATAGCTATTTCACTTGATTGGAGACGTTGCGAACCACTCGGAAGACAGCCCGTGAGCATCCGCTGTCGTTGCCGTTCTACGCAACCGCACGCACGCTCGCGGCAATGCAGAGGGTTCGTCGTGCGGACCACTGTCGATCGGTTGCGCTGCCGACACCAAGCGAGGTGATTGGGAGACCTCAGTGAGCACCACGGTTTAGCCGCTTGTCGGCGGCGACGGGAAGGCTTTGCCTAACCGGCCTCCTCGGCTGCTCTCTCGATGATCCCGCGACGCCCCCTGCAGAAGGACAACGATCGGTCGCCGACAAAGGACGGCTTCCGGCATGGAGGAATCGATGAGACTTCTCAAACGCAATGAAGCTCCGGCACACTGCGAAGAGTGGGCCCTGGCAGCCGATCTTCTTTCTTCCCCATTGGTGCGAACCTCGTACGTATATGGCCCACCGGGAATAGGAAAAACCTACGCCGCTTACAATGTGGGCCGCACGACTGCTGGGGTTTTTCCGATTACTTTGACGCCGGAAACGCCAGCGTCAGAACTGATGGGACACTACATCCCGCGCGGCAGCGAGCTGGCTTGGCAACACGGACCATTCGCGAATGCCATGCGCGCAGGCGGCCGGCTGGTCATCAACGAGATCAGTCACGCCAGCAGTGATGTTCTTGCCATCCTCTATCCAGTGCTTGAGTCGATCGAAACCGCCCAACTCATGCTGCCAACCGGAGAGATAATCCGGCCTGCAGAAGGCTTCAATGTGGTGGCGACCGACAATGCGCCGCCGGACAGCTTGCCCGAAGCGTTGCAGGACCGGTTCGACTGCTTGATCTGCCTGTCCAAACCCCATCCGGCAGTCTTCGCCATGCTGAACCCGGCATTGCGAAGAGCCGCTGAGCGGTCATTCACGCTCGACGACGAACGGCGCATCAGCTGCCGCCGCTGGATGACAATCTCGCAGCTCATGGAAACGATGGGCACAGAGAAAGCCTGTTGCGCTGTGCTGGGCAGCCCTCGCGGCAAGCAGATTTACGAGGCCATCGTGCTGGCCCAGGGGGCGTCTGCAGTCGCGGGGGAGGCAGTATGACCCTTGCGAGCGCAATCCAGTTCTTGCCATATCCCGAGATTGTCGAGGACAGGCCGGGGCATAAACCGTACACGATAGTCGACAGCCTGTCGGTAGCCGGCCTTCCCAGCACGGGAATGGTCAGCAAGTATTCCCGGCTGATGTTTGTGCCGCTTGAGGTGAACGGATCGTCGACGATACGTCACGAACTTGCACATGTGCGTTGGTCGCCGACGAAGCTTCCGAAGGTCAGCTACGACCAGGCCATACTGCTCGCCGTCGAAGATGCTCGCATCAACCTGGCTCTCCGACATCTCGGACTCGCGGTTGAACCGCACGTCGATGGCCTGAGGCGGGTCGCGATATTCGCGAACGAGGACCTGGGGCGGAAGGACATCGCAGCGTTCACTCTGCGAGCCATTGCGTCGCTTGGAACCACAGCCCTTCCCGCCATTCTCGACGCGCTCAAATTCGGTCCTGAAGACGCCGAAGAGGTAACGATGCCGCTCCTCCGGCTCGCGGAGGCGCGACTGGAAGAGTCTCGATTGCACGCCAACGACCAGGAGGTCGCCACTTTTTTGACCGTCCGTAAACTCGCTGACCATCTCGCCCGTGAGTTAAACAGGCGAGGACTGCTCCGACCTGGAAGTCTTTCGCGTCTCAAAGCGTCGGGAAGCGGATGCTGCCTTTCGCACGGTCCACCGGGAAACGGCATGATGTCGCGCGTGTTGAGCTCGCTGCGTACAGCGGATGCAAGAAGCGAGGAAGACGTCAACGCAGCCGAGATGTTCATCACCGAACCGCCGCTGCCAGTTGTCTATCCGAAGGCGAGGCGTTGCACAGTCGGCCGCAAGGCCTCCCGCTCGGGCGCGCTCGTTCGGGGCGCCAATCGATGGTTCAGCGACAAGCGGATTTTTCGTGGACCCGCCAGGGTTGAAGGGGGAACAGTGCTCATCGACACCAGCGCTTCGATGAAACTGGACGCCGCCTCGGTGGATCTAATACTTCGCACAGCACCAGGCGCCACGCTGGTGGCGATGTATTCGGGCAAGAACGGCAGGGGTGAACTTCGGGTCGTGGCCCGAAGCGGGCGGCGCGTTGAGGATACGGGTCTGGCGCCGTATGGACAGGGCAATCTCATCGACGTGCCGGCGCTGAGGTGGCTGTCGGAACAACCGGCGCCGCGTATTTGGCTTTCCGATGGCAAGGTCACCGGTGAGCGCGACTGGGCCTCCAGCGTGTTGGCGCGCCAGTGCTATGTCATCTGTCGACGGCATGGCATTCAGCGCGTGGAAACCGCCGAAGAAGCTGACGCGGTTCTTGCTGGTCGCAGGATACGTGTTCGACCGCTCGTTCCTTGATCAGAGCCTGCGTGAATGGAACTGTCAGCGTAACCGAGCAAGAGATTGCTGGCCTTAGGCGACGACTTCCGCATCTGCCTTTCCACGCGCAGAGCTGCCTCGCGCCGGCCTTCGCCATTTCGGCGTCTATGCAGGCCGACTCCGTTTTCCGTGTCGGGGCTGAAGGAGAGACGCTCGAAGGCGCGAACCCCGCCTCAATCCGCGCGCTTTCGTGCGTCCAAAGTGGATGGTCTCTCCTTGTCGGAAAGGTTGGCGGAAGGGACTGAGGAACGACGTCAGCCCGATTCAATAGGTCACACTGGCTAACCCGCTGCCAGCCTTCCACAGCTCTACGGGGCTTTCTACGGCGAGTGGATAACCATTCTGGTTCTGCCTCAGGCTATCGCTACATGAATCAGCCGAGCCCAATCAGCAACGGTTCTTATTTTTGGATACAGCTTTCTGTCGACCGTGAACTGGACCTTCCTTTCCAGTGCAAGAGCTATGGCTGTCAGATCATCTCCTGCGATGGGAAGGCCATCGACTGACATGTCATCGCCTAACTCGCCATCATGGTATTTCCTGATCTCGGCCTTTGGAGTGGCCTCCCTGGCAACCGATCAGGCGGAGCGCCGCATGGCTCGCATGTCGGGCAGGCCGCTGCCGGACGTGTCGATCCCGAGGGCGTGAGCGATGCCTGCGTAGGTCTCCGGCTCGGTCATATGCCGGCCCGGCTGCGGCGTCCCGGTCGTAGGATCGAAACCGTAGGTCAGCAGCGTCGTGGGATCGACGCCGCCAAGCGCCTTGCCGCCGTTGACGAAGGGTGAGATCAGCAGCGAGCCATTGTTCAGGTCGTGGCCCGATCCGAAAGTCATTGCGCCCGGCGGCCTGCGCCGTGTGCGTCCGAACTCGGAGGCGACGTAGATCATGCTCCTGTCCCAGTAGCTCTGGCCGTCGCGGAACTCCTCACCCTTGAGCAAGGTAATCAGCCGGTCCGCTGTCCGAAGGATGCGATCCCACATCACGGCCTGCACCTCACGATTGGCCTGGTGCGAGAAGTCGAACGAGATCGGCGGATTGACGATGTCGCCCTCGCTTAGGCCGCCCTCGCCGAGGCTGACGCCCTTCTTGAACACCGCGCCTCCTTCCGGGCCGATCGTCACCGTCACCGAGACGCCGTAGCGTAGCAGCATGAACGCGAGCGCTGCCTGCGCTTCCAGGGGATCGAAATCATAGTTCGGGAAGGCCTCTCGCACCTTCGCGCCGATATCCGAACCTTTAAGTCCGTATTCGTTGAGCGGCATGTCCTCGCTATCAGGGAAGAGCATCAGCTTGGTGATGAGGTCCTCTGCCTCGACGCCGCGAAGCGCATCGCCCCGCATCTGCATCCAGTGCTGGATCCGCTTCGATCGCCGGAACGCTCCATAGAACTCGGATCCCGGATCGAGCGTTTCGTTCCTGAACGAGCGGGCCTTTTCCATGAGATCCCGCGAAGGCGCGCCCTTGATGCCTTTCCATCCGTCCAGCGATAGCGGCCACAGGTTTGGCGTCGGCGCTTTCTCGCCATAGGCGTAGGCCGGCATGGTCTCGTCGGTGCCACGCTCAGTGAAACCCGTGCCGTTGACCATGTGGACGTTGGCGATCGGATAGCCCTTGCCGTAGGTCAGCGCGACCGCCTCCTGCAGCGTCCGGCCCTTCCAGGCAGCGTTGCCGTTAGTCGAGCGCATCTGGGCGACGAAGTGGTTGACGCTCGTGCAGGTGTGCGTCGTCACCATCATGTCGTTCTGGTGTTTCCGCACGAACTCGGACTGGTTGGCGGTGAAGGCCGCCGGGATGGCGCCAATGCG
>DATBMX010000348.1:0-17736 GCA_036554625.1 Aestuariivirgaceae bacterium | reverse complement strand
GCGCGCCGTCAAGGCGGAAGGGGGCTGGGGCGTGGTGCGCACGGAATAGTGCTCCATTCAGACCGTACGCCGAGAACGGCCGAACCTGTCATGACCAGAAAAGCGCGACGCGGACAACGGCAGATGCGCACGCCGGGAGCCATTGCTCAGCGGCCGTGGAGGCAGCCCGTCTATCGTTACAGGCCGGTTGAGATCATCAGCAGCGACGAGGTTGAGGCCATCCACGACACGGGGCTCAAGGTACTCGAAGAGATCGGCATGAAGGTGCTCGAGCCGCGGGCGCGCAGCTATTTCAAGGTGGCTGGCGCTACCGTCGATGAGAGCCAGATGCGCGTGCGGCTGGACCGCCGACTCCTCAAGCCGCTCATCGCGCGGGCGCCAAAAAGCTTCATCCTGCATGCCCGCAATCCTGAGCGAAATCTCGTCATCGATTCCCACCACACAGTCTTTTCCGCGGTCGGCGGCCCGGCTTTCGTGAGCGACGCCGCGCGGGGGCGGCGCAGCGGCACCTATGAGGAGTTAAAGGATTTCATCAGGCTCGTGCACTCTCTCAACATTCTGCACCAGGAGGGCGGGGGCGCGTTCGAGCCCATGGATCTGCCGGCCAGTACACGGCATCTCGATCTGCACTACGCGCAGATCACGCTCACCGACAAGAACTGGCAGCCCCTGGGGCTTGGCAAGGAGCGGGCGCTCGACGGGCTCGAAATGGCGGCGATGGCGCTTGGCACGACACGGGAGGGCCTGCTCAAAACGCCGGTGTTCACCTGCGTGATCAACACCAACTCGCCACTGCAGCTCGACATTCCCATGGCGGAAGGACTCATCACCATGGCCGAGCATGGACAATGCGTGGTGGTGACGCCGTTCACGCTGGCAGGCGCCATGTCGCCAATCACCATCGCCGGTGCGCTGGCGCAGCAGCATGCCGAAGCGCTCGCGGGCATCGCGCTCTGCCAGATCGTGAGGCCCGGCGCACCCGTGATCTATGGCGGCTTCACATCGAATGTCGACATGCGCACAGGGGCACCTGCCTTCGGAACTCCGGAATATACGCAAGCGGCGCAGATCTCGGGCCAGCTTGCGAGATTCATCGGAGTGCCCTTCCGCTCTAGCAATGTGACGACCGCCAATGAGGCGGACGCGCAGGCGGCTTACGAGAGCCAAATGGCGCTGTGGGGTGCGATCACGGGACAGGCGCATCTCATTTTGCATGCGGCGGGCTGGCTCGGCGGCGGTCTGACGGCGTCCTTCGAGAAGCTGATCATCGATGCGGAGATGCTGCAGATGATGAGCGCCTATCTCGACCCGCCGGAGGTCACGACAGATACTCTGGCGCTTGACGCCATGGCCGAGGTCGGGCCGGCGGGACATTATTTCGGTGCGAGCCACACGATGGCACGCTATGAGACGGCATTCTATGCGCCCCTCGTGTCCAGCTGGGAGAATTACGACAATTGGGCCGAGCGTGGCCGACGGACGGCGCTCGACCGCGCGCACGAGATCTGGAAGAAGGTGCTCAGCGACTATGAGGAGCCGACCCTCAACCCAGCAATCGACGAAGCGCTCAAGGCCTATATGGAAAGGCGCAAACGCGAGGGCGGAGCGCCGGTGAATTGAGCTTTCGGCCCGCTACATCACCGCGCCGACCTGCCAGGGAACGAATTCATTGTCGCCGTAGCCGAGGCCCTCCGACTTGGTGGGCTCGCCAGAGGCGACGCGCAAAACGACGTCGAATATCTCCTTGCCCTTTTCTTCGATCGAGACGCCATCCAGAATATCGCCGCAGTTGATGTCCATGTCGTCGATCATGCGGCGATAGACGTCGGAGTTTGTAGCCAGCTTGATCGAAGGCGTCGGTTTGCAGCCATAGGCCGAGCCGCGGCCGGTGGTGAAGCAGAGAACATTGGCGCCGCCCGCCACCTGGCCCGTAGCGGACACGGGATCATAGCCGGGCGTGTCCATGAAGACGAAGCCTTTGGCGCGCACGGGCTCCGCATATTCATAGACGGCGGTGAGCGGCGAGGTGCCCCCCTTGGCGGCTGCCCCCAAAGATTTCTCGAGGATGGTGGTGAGGCCGCCGGCCTTGTTGCCGGGCGATGGATTGTTGTTCATCTCGCCCTTGTTGCGCGCCGTGTAATCCTCCCACCAGCGGATACGGTCGACGAGCTTCTCGCCGACCTCGCGGCTCACGGCGCGGCGGGTGAGGAGATGTTCGGCGCCATAGATTTCGGGCGTCTCGGAGAGAATGGCGGTGCCGCCATGGCGAACGAGGAGATCGGCGGCGGCGCCCAGTGCCGGGTTGGCGGTGATGCCGGAATAGCCGTCTGAGCCGCCGCATTGGAGCGCCAGAACGAGTTCGGACGCGGGAATGGTCTCGCGCCTGGCGGCGTTGGCCTTGGGCAGCATGTCGCGGATGCGGGCGACGCCGGCCTCGATCGTCCTGCGCGTGCCGCCGGTGTCCTGGATGGTCATCGTCTGGAAACCGTCGCCCTCGGTGATGCCGTAAAGTTCCTTCATGCGGCCGATCTGGAAGACTTCGCAGCCGAGGCCGACGAGAAGAACGCCGGCAAGATTCGGGTTCGAGGCATAGCCCCATTGCGTGCGTTTCAGAATGTCGAAGCCTTCGCCGAAGGAAGCCATGCCGCAGCCGGTGCCATGAACGAAGGAGACAACGCCATCGACATTTGGATAGTCGGCGAGGAGGCCTGAACGGCTGACGGCCTCGGTCATGAAGCGGGCGACGGAGGCGGAGCAGTTCACGCTGGTGAGTATGCCGATGTAATTGCGGGTGCCCGCCTTGCCATTGGCGCGCCTGAACCCCTGAAAGGTGACGCGCTCGGCTTGCGAAATCATCTCCACCGGCACAACGGCGGAGGCGAAAGCATAGTCGCGCTCGAACTCCGCCATGCCGACATTATGTTCATGCAGCCAGTCGCCCGGCGCGATGTCGCATTTGGCGACGCCGATGACCTGACCGAATTTGACGATCGGGCTTCCTGCCTTGACGGCCGCGATGGCCATCTTGTGCCCCTTGGGAATGCGGGCAAGGGAGGTCACGCCTGAAAGGTCGACACCCTTGTCGATCCGGTCGATGGCGACAACGACATTGTCGCTGCCATGCAGGCGTACGGCGCGGGGAGTCGGCTTGGGGAGGGGCTCTATGTTCATGGCATCGAGAAATCGGTTGCTTTTCGGATGAGCCATTCTAACATGTTAGCATGGAGATGAAAGCGGAATCCTACGGATTTCTGGAAAGGGGCCGGGGAGGGCCCGGCGGCGCCACGACGCGGGTCTACGAGGCGCTGAGGAGGGCCATCGCCACGCTCAAGCTCGCACCCGGCGCCGCCATCGACAAGACGGCCTTGTGCCAGCGGCTCGGCGTATCGCGCTTTCCGGTGTCCGAAGCCCTGGCGCGGCTGCAGGGCGAGGGACTCGTCGATATCGAACCGCAAAGGGGTTCGCGGGTCGCGCTCATCAAGCTTGCCGATGCGCAAGAGAACATGTTCTTGCGGCGCGCTCTCGAAGCGGCGGCGGTTCGCGCGCTCGCGCCAAGAATCGGCGAGGAGACGCTTGCAGCGCTCAGGCGCAATATTCGCTACCAGAGGGCGGCGGTGGCAGCCAAGGACGCGCAAGGCTTCCACGCGCTCGATCTAGAGTTCCATGAGACTTTGCTGGATGGCCTGAGCTTTCCGCGGGTGAAGGCGGCTGTCGACAATGCCAGAGTCGCCCTTGAACGGGTGCGGCGGCTTCTCGCCTCAGCGCGGCGGCATGCCTTGACCCTCAAGGAACATGAAAAAATCCTCGCCGCCCTCGAGGCACGCGACGGTGAAAAGGCAGCCGAGGCTATGATCCGCCATCTCGATGCCGTCAACCGGGAGCTCGAAGCGCTGGCGAGAAAGCAGCCCCATATATTTGCCGATCAGGATCGCTGGCCCGGCAGGCGAGCGGGGCAGTGAAGGTCAGGAATTTCACCACGCCGTCCGGCACCATTATCCGCTTCACCGAGCTTGGCTTCGGCGCGGCGCCCATCGGCAATCTCTACCGCGCGATCAGCGAGGAGGAGGCGCAGGCGACGCTTGCCGCCGCGTGGCGGGAGGGCGTTCGCTACTTCGACACGGCGCCGCTCTATGGGCTGGGGCTCTCGGAAACGCGGCTCAACCACTTCCTGCGCGGCAAGGCGCGGCAGGAGTATGTGCTGTCGACGAAAGTGGGGCGCAGGCTCAAGTTGTCGCGGCCAGAGGAGCGCACGGGCATCGGCAAATTCCACGACACGCCGGCGCGGCAGGAGATCTATGATTACAGCTATGACGGCGTGATGCGCTCCTTCGAGGATTCGCTGGAACGGCTCGGCGTGGATTCGGTGGACATTCTCTTCGTGCATGATCTCGACGTGTTCACGCACAAATCCGCCAAAGCACGCGATCGGCACATCGGCACTTTCATGGATGAGAGATCCGGCGGCCATAGGGCTCTCTTTGCGTTGCGCGAACAAGGCGCCATCATGGCCATCGGCGCCGGCATCAACGAATGGGAGTCCGCCGAAATCCTGGAGAAGGAAGGCGATTTCGACCTATTTCTGCTCGCGGGACGCTATACGCTGCTCGAACAGGAGGCGCTTGAGAGCTTCCTGCCCTTGTGCGAAGAACGCGGCATCGGCATCGTGCTGGGCGGGGCCTTCAACTCAGGCATACTCGCCACGGGGCCGGTGCCCGGCGCCTATTATGATTACGATGTCGCACCGCCGGCAATTATGGAACGGGTGAAGAAAATTCAAGAAATTTGCAACGCGCATGGCGTTGAGCTCAGGGAGGCGGCCTTGCGCTTCCCGCTCGTGCATCCCGCCGTGGTGACGGTGATCGCGGGCATGAGCCGGCCGGAAGAGGCAGCGGTCAATGTGAGGACGCTCAAAGCCCATATCCCTCCGGATCTGTGGGGCGATCTGAAGGCGAAAGACCTGATGCGCCAAGACGCTCCCGTGCCACAATAGCTCCAAGACAATGCTCAAGAACATCGACCCGCTGCTCAACCCCGACCTCCTCCGCACGCTGCGCGCCATGGGTCATGGCGACGAGATCGCGATCGTGGACGCCAATTTTCCGTCGGAGAGCGCCGGGCCGAAGCTCATCAGGATCGACGGGCAAAGCGCCAGCCGGGTGCTCGATGCCGTTCTGTCGGTCATGCCGCTCGACGAGTTCGTGCCCGAGCCCGCCATGCGCATGGAGGTCGTGGGCAGTCCTCGGCAGATCGAGCCTGTGATGGCGGAGTTCCAATCGATCATCGCCAGGCATGAACCGCAGGTAAAGCTTGCCGGGCTCGAGCGCTTCGCCTTCTACGCTCGCGTGAGAGGGGCTTTTGCCGTGGTGGCGACCGGGGACACGAGGCTTTATGCCAATGTGCTGCTCAAGAAGGGCATCATCCGGCCGAAGAGCACGGCTGAAAATCGCACGGCAAAGCAGGAGAGTTCATGACGGGACGGCTCAAGGGCAAGACGGCGGTGGTAACGGCCGCGGCACAGGGCATCGGGCGCGCCACGGCAATCGCCCTCGCGCGCGAAGGGGCGAAGGTGCATGCCAGCGACATCGCCATCGACAAGCTCAAGGATTTGCAAGACGAGGGCGACGTCGCGGTGACGCGGCTCGACGTGACGGACGCACGGGCGGTGGCGAATTTCGCCAAGGCAACGGGGGCGTGCGATGTGCTCGTCAACTGCGCGGGGTTCGTGCACCATGGCACGGTTCTCGATTGCGACGAGAAGGCCTGGGACTTTTCCTTCGATCTCAACGTGAAGTCCATGTACCGGATGATCCGCAGCTTTCTGCCGGCCATTATCGAAAAGGGCGGCGGCTCTATCATCAATATCGCTTCCGTTGCTTCCTCGATCAAGGCGGCCCCCAACCGCTTCGTCTACGGGGCAACGAAGGCGGCGGTCATCGGCCTGACCAAATCGATCGCGGCGGATTTCGTCACCAAAGGCATACGCGCCAATGCCATCTGCCCCGGAACCATCGACTCGCCCTCGCTGCAGGACCGCATGCGGGCGCAAGGCGATTATGAGAAAGCGCGCGCGCATTTCATCGCAAGGCAGCCCATGGGCAGGCTCGGCGAGGCGCACGAGGTGGCGGCGCTGGCCGTCTATCTCGCCAGCGATGAATCTGCTTTCATGACAGGCGCTGCGCTGCCGATCGACGGCGGCTGGACCATTTGAGGGAAACATGAAGCTCGTGCGTCACGGCCGGCGAGGCCAGGAAAAACCCGGAATGCTCGACCGAGAGGGCAAGGTGCGCGATCTTTCCGGCATCGTCGACGACATTGCGGGGGAGACACTGTCGCCTGTCGGTCTCGAGAAGCTTCGCGCGCTCGATCCGTCGAAATTGCCGGCAGCGTCGGCACAGCGCCTCGGCGCATGCGTGGGCAAGGTCGGAAAGTTCATCTGCGTCGGCCTAAACTATGCCGACCATGCGCGGGAGTCAGGACAGGAGCCGCCCAAGGAGCCCGTGCTGTTCATGAAGGCGACGAGCGCCATCTGCGGCCCCTATGACGACGTCATCATTCCGCGCAACTCGAAGAAGACGGATTGGGAGGTCGAGCTCGGCGTGGTGATCGGAAAGGAGGCGCGCTATGTGGAGCGGCAACATGCGCTCGACCATGTCGCCGGCTATTGCGTGGTGAACGACGTGTCGGAACGCGAGTTCCAGATCGAGCGCGGCGGGCAATGGGTCAAGGGCAAATCGGCCGACACTTTCGGGCCGATCGGGCCGTGGCTCGTGACGCGCGACGAAGTGGCCGATCCGCAGGGCTTGTCCATGTGGCTCGAGGTCGATGGACATCGCTATCAGAACGGCACCACCGCCACGATGATCTTCGGGGTGGCGGAGCTCGTGAGCTACATCTCGCATTTCATGAGCCTGCAGCCGGGGGACATCATTTCGACCGGAACGCCGCCGGGCGTGGGACTAGGCCAGAAGCCTCAGCCCATCTACCTCAGGCCGGGGCAGACCATGCGCCTTGCCGTGGAGGGACTGGGCGAACAGCGGCAGCGGCTGGTGGCGGCGAGCCATGCCCCATGACCTGCCGCTCATAACCACCGTCGTCGCAGCGCTGACGCTTGCTTTCTTTCTCGGCGTCGTTGCGAATCATCTGCGGATTTCCCCCATCGTCGGCTATCTGCTCGCCGGCGTCATCATAGGACCCTACACACCGGGCTTCGTTGGCGATTTAAACCTGGCTGCAGAGCTTGCCGAGATCGGCGTCATTCTTCTGATGTTTGGCGTGGGCTTGCATTTCTCATTCCGGGATCTTCTTTCAGTAAAGGCGATAGCCATCCCGGGAGCTGTCGTTCAAATCGCGGTCGCCACGGCCTTCGGGGTCGTGCTCGCCCTTCAACTTGGCTGGAGTCTCGGGGCGGGATTGATTTTCGGGCTCGCCTTGTCGGTTGCAAGCACGGTCGTTCTGTTGCGCGCCGTGGAGGAACATCATCTCCTCAACACGGAGCGGGGTCGCATCGCCGTGGGGTGGCTGATCGTCGAAGACCTCGCCATGGTGCTCATGCTGGTCCTCCTGCCTGCCTTGGCGCCTCTTTTTGCGCAAGAGGGCACGATGGCGATGAGCCAGCTTGTCCAGGACGTTGCCATCACCATCGTCAAAGTCACGGTTTTTGCGCTGCTCATGCTGCTGGTGGGGCGCAAGCTGATCCCCGAGATACTGCACTTCGCCGCCAACAGTGCGTCGCGGGAGCTGTTCAGGCTGGCAGTTCTTACGATCGCGCTTGGCATTGCCGTCGGCGCGGCGCTGCTTTTCGACGTCTCCTTCGCGCTGGGCGCGTTCTTCGCCGGGATGGTTCTGGCGGAATCGGAGTTGAGTCAGCAGGCGGCCGAAGAAACGCTGCCTCTGCGCGATGCTTTCGCCGTCCTGTTTTTCGTCTCCGTGGGAATGCTGTTCGACCCCAGTATCCTGACCGAAAGCCCATTGGCGGTCGTGGCAACGGTGCTCATCATTATCCTTGGCAAGTCGATTGCGGCCTATGGGATCGTGCGCTTGTTCGGACGCTCGCACGATACGGCGCTGACGATTTCAGCGAGCCTTGCGCAGATCGGGGAGTTCTCCTTCATCCTTGCCAGTCTGGGTCTCGGCTTGAATCTCCTGCCGCCGGATGGACGCGACCTGATCATGGCAGGCGCTCTTCTTTCAATCGTGTTCAATCCGCTGATCTTTGGGGCGGCCGTGCAACAGCGATTGCCTTCTTACCTGTCTCGCCCGGCAACACGGGTACCAGGAAGATTTGATCGCGAGTCCCCTGAGCCGCTCTTTCCTGGACCAGGTCACGCAGTAATCGTCGGCTGGGGCAAACTCGGTCAAGCCGTGGGCAAGGCCCTCACCGCCGCTGGGCACAAGTTCGTCGTCATAGAGAGCAATCCGCAGCTCGTCGAGCAAGTCGAAAGCGCTGCCGTGCCGGTCGTCGAAGACAACGCCGTCAACGTCGATTCACTTCGGCTGGCGGGAGTGGAAATGGCGAAGTGGCTAGTTGTCACAGCGCCCGATGTTTTCGAAGCGGGGCAGATCATCGAACGATCGCGCCAGCTCAATCCCAAAGTCGCAATCATAAGCCGCGCCCGCTCGGATGCCGAAGTCGAACATCTCCGACAACATGGGGCAGACCATATCATGGGCGCGGAAGAGGGACTTGCCGAACAGATCGTGTCGCGGCTCGCGGAACAAGTCCGCGCATGATGCAAGAGGCAATCCAGGAGTGCTAGCCTTTGGCCGTCGCCAGATTCGCGCCCACCTCGAAGACCGGGTCCGAACCATCGCTGTAGGATTGCCACACGGGGGCGCTATCGGCCACGATTGCCTCGACAGCGGCCTTGCGCTGCACATCGGTCATTGCCTTTCCAGCAGCGCTCATGCCGACGAGCGCCATGGCGTTCATGCGCAGAAAGGGCGTGGCTCGCTCAAGTCGTATCCTGCGCGCCATTCGCCGCGACCGAACGTCGTGAAAGCCAGCGTCGCGGAGGAGCGCCTCTAGTCTGGCTGCGTCGCCAAAGCCGTATCGCTGATCGGCGACGGTGCCCAGGCGGCTCTCGGCGACCCGGCGCAGCTCCCGCACGAAAGGCATTTCCTCATCGGACCGCCATGTGGCAACCGCCAATCTGCCACCACTGGCCAAGGCGCGTCGCATCTCAGCTGTCGCCGCTGGCTTGTCGGGAAAGAACTGCAGGCCCTGCTGGCAGACGACGATGTCGAACTGCTCCTTTTCCTTGAGAGGCAGAGCGGCAGCATTGCCCTCGCGCCAGTCGATGCCCGGCTCGATGGCGCGCGCAACGGCAAGCATATCAGAACTGATGTCGATGCCGACAACGGAGCCCGCATCGCCCAACCGCTGGCGGGCAACACGGGCGACGATCCCGGTGCCGCAGGCAATGTCGAGAATGCGGTCACCGGCCGACAGGCCGACCTCGCCGAGAGTCAGTTCAGCCCAGGGCCGGAAGAGAGGCCCGACGAGCCAGCGCTCGTACATCTCGGGGAAGCTTGCCTGGTTCATCGCGTAGCTGGGCAGGGTCCTAAATCAACACCGTCAGAATCGAGATTGAGACATTTGCAAACCGAAGCCGGATTCCGGCTTTCACGGGACTGACGAGGAGGGCGGCAATCACTCCGCCGCCTCGCGGGCGATGAAGCCGCCGGACTGGCGTGTCCACAGGTCGGCGTAAAGGCCGCCTCTTTGCAGGAGCTCGTGATGGGAGCCCTGCTCGATGATGCGGCCTTCGTCCATTACCACGAGACGGTCCATGGCGGCGATGGTCGACAGGCGATGAGCGATGGCGATGACGGTCTTTCCCTCCATCAAATCATAAAGGCTCTCCTGGATCGCCGCCTCGACCTCGGAATCGAGCGCGCTCGTCGCCTCGTCGAGCACCAGAATCGGCGCATTCTTGAGAAGAACGCGGGCGATGGCGATGCGCTGGCGCTGGCCGCCTGAGAGCTTCACGCCGCGCTCGCCGACATGAGCGTCATAGCCCCGCCGTCCGTTCAGATCCTGCAAGCCTATAATGAACTCGTGGGCGTGGGCCTTCTTCGCCGCGGCGATGACGGACTCGAAGGTGGCGTCCGGATTGCCGTAACGAATATTGTCGGCAACCGAACGATGCAGCAAAGACGTGTCCTGCGTCACCATGCCGATCTCGGCGCGCAGGCTTTCCTGCGTAACGAGGGAGATATCCTGTCCGTCGATCAAAATGCGGCCGGCGTCGAGATCGTAGAAGCGCAAGAGGAGGCTGACGAGCGTCGACTTGCCAGCGCCCGAGCGGCCGACGATGCCGACTTTCTCGCCCGGCGCGATGGCGACCGAGAGGCGGTCGAGAACGCCGCGGCCGTCCTCGAGCATGTGCCTGCCGTAGTTGAAGCAAATGCCCTCGTAGCGAATCTCGCCCCTGAAAACCTGCAAGGGCCTGGCGTCGGCACGGTCCACGACATCACGATCGCGCGCGACCGTTTCTATGCCGTCCTGGACGACGCCGATGTTCTCAAAAAGGCTCGAGACCTCCCACAGGATCCAATGGGCCATGCCTTGCATGCGCAGAACGAGGCCGATCGAAAAGGCGACAGCTCCCGGCGTGACGGCGCCGACATACCACAGCCAAATAGACAAGCTCGACACGGAGAACAGGAGCAGGCTGTTCATGGTGTTGAGGATGATGGTGAGCTGGGTGACGAGCCGCATCTGGGCATAGACACGGTCGAGAAAATGCTCCATGCCCTCGCGTGCATACAGATCTTCGCGCTCGGCATGAGCAAACATCTTCACCGTCATGATGTTGGTGTAGCTGTCGACGATGCGGCCGGTCACGCCGGAGCGGGCATCCGCCTGTTCCTTGGCCAGGACCTTGAGCTTGGGAACGAAATAGTAAAGAGCAAAGATATAGCCGGCGAGCCAGAGGAGCAGGGGCGCCGTCATGCGCAGATCGCTCGATCCGAAAAGAAACAGGGCACCGCTGAAATAGATGGCGACATAGAGGAGCACTTCGGTCGCCGTCATGATCGTGTCACGCACGCCCATAGCCGTCTGCATGACCTTGGTGGCGACGCGGCCGGCAAAATCATTTTGGAAGAATTCGAGGCTCTGGCGGAGCACATAGCGATGCGCCTGCCACCGCGTGCGCATGGCGAAATTGCCCAGGAGCCCGACATGTACGACGGATTCGTAGAGAAGCTTCAGGCCGGGAAGGATGATGAGGATGAGAACGCCCATGGCGGCAAGGCGGGCCCCATGCGATTCCCAGAAGCTCGGGCGATCGGCGGCGCTCAGCCAGTCAACGAGCTTGCCGACGAAGCCGAAGAGCGACACTTCGATCAGGGCGACGGTGGTCGAAAGCAGGGAACTCGCGATGAGCAGCGGCCAGAAGGGGCGGGAGTAGTGAAAGATGAAGCCAAAGAGAGTGGCCGGCGGCTTCGCCGGCTGCTCGGGCGGAAAGGGCTGGCGCCGCGTTTCGAGCCATTGAAAAAACCATGTGAGCACGCGACCACTCCTCAAGGGAAAGCTGCCGGCAGGGCAAAGTTCTCGCGCGCTCGCAAGCGGCGGAACAGACGGGCAGCAGTTCGGTGTCCTTATACAGGACGTCTTGTGGCAAGACAAAGACGCTCTGCCAAAACAACTGCATTCTTAGTCCAGCATGACGATTCCCTTTCTTTCGTCATTCCGGCGAAAGCCGGAATCCAGCTTCACTTTGCAGATTCCAAAGGTGGACCTAAGACTTTCGCCGGGTAACGAGGAGAGGGGGCGGAGGTCGCGGCGCGCGCATGCGCTCTCAGAGAGTTGCACAGCAGCGCGTTCTCATGCGACGATCAAAGAGGTTCGGGAGGTGAGTTCACGTGAGCACCATGCTCGGCATCGATGTCGGAACGTCATCGATCAAAGTCGTGTTGATCAACGACACGCAAAAGGTGTTAGCCAGCGCCTCCTCTCCCCTCAAGCTTGAGCGTCCGCAGGAAGGCTGGTCGGAGCAGCGGCCCGACGCGTGGTGGAAAGCGACCTTGTCGGCAGTGATGGCCGTCAAGCGGCAGAAGCCGCAGGGCTTCGTCCAGGTCGAGGCCATCGGGCTTTCCGGGCAAATGCATGGGGCGACGCTGCTCGACGCTTCCGACCTGCCCATCCGGCCGGCCATTTTGTGGAACGACGGGCGCTCGCAGAAAGAGTGCGAAGAGCTCGAGGAGAAAGAACCCGCCTTGCGCGACATCGCGGGCAACATCGCCATGCCGGGCTTCACGGCGCCCAAACTCCTGTGGGTGAAAAAGCACGAGAATGGGAATTTCAAGAGAATCGCAAAGGTGCTGCTGCCCAAGGACTATATAAGGCTCAAGCTCAGCGGCGATCATGCAAGCGACATGTCGGATTCCTCCGGCACATTGTGGATGGACGTGGGTCGGCGCCAGTGGTCGGCAAGACTCCTCGCCGCATGCGATCTCGACGAGGGGCACATGCCGAAGCTCCATGAGGGCACGGCGACGACGGGAGAAATCCTGCCCGCGCTGCAGAAGAAATGGGGCTTGAACAAACGCGCCGTCATCGCGGGCGGGGGCGGAGACAATGCCGCGGCGGCCTGCGGCATCGGTGCAGTCAGACCGAACGACAGCTTCGTCTCGATCGGAACCTCGGGCGTGCTGTTCGTGTCGAACGAACGCTTTTCGCCCAACGTCAAACACGCGGTGCATGCCTTCTGCCACGCCGTCCCCGACACATGGCACCAGATGGGGGTCATGCTGTCGGCTGCAGCGAGCCTCGAATGGCTGGCGGGAGTGGTCGGAGAACGCGCGGCCAGTGTCACGGCGTCGCTCGGACAGGCGATGCGGGAGCCCTCACCCGTCAAATTCCTGCCCTATCTGTCTGGCGAGCGCACGCCCGTGAACGATGCCGGCGCGCGCGGCGTGTTCGTGGGGCTCAGTCATGAAAGCGACCAGCGCGTGCTGGCGCGCGCCGTGCTTGAAGGCGTGGCCTTCGCTTTTCGCGACTGTCTCGAATCCCTGAAGAAAGCCGGCACGAGGGTCGAGCGTGCGACGGCAGTGGGCGGAGGATCGAAATCGAAACTATGGCTCAAGATCATCGCCACGACTCTCGGCGTTCCCATCGATGTTCCCAAGGCAGGGGACTATGGTGCAGCATTCGGCGCGGCGCGGCTGGCGCTCTCTGCAGCTATCGGCGGCGATGCGAAAAAAGTGTTCACGCCGCCCAAAATGGCGTTTCGCGCCGAACCTGACGAGAGGTTCCGCGCCGCCTATGAGGATGCCTATCGGATCTATCAAAGCATCTATCCCGCAGTGAAAGGCCGCATCGCAGCATGAGTCGCTTCTTCTCGCCCAAGGAACCCATCCGCTACGAAGGACCGGACAGTGCGAAAGCACTGGCGTTCCGCTGGTACGATCCGAACCGCCGGATCCTCGATAAGACGCTGGCCGAGCATTTGCGCTTTTCAGTCGCTTATTGGCATTCCTTCGTGTGGACCGGCACGGATCCTTTTGGAGGGGAGACCTTTCTCAGGCCGTGGCACAAGGGCCAGGACGAGATGGCGAACGCGCGGCTCAAGGCGGATGTCGCCTTCGAAATGTTCCGGCTCCTGGGAGTGCCGTTCTTCGCTTTCCACGACCGCGACATCGCGCCTGAAGGCGACACGCTTGGCCAGTCGAACCGCAATGTGTGGGAAATCGCCGAGATTTTCTCCAAGAAGATGGAGGAGAGCGGTGTCAGGCTGTTATGGGGCACGGCCAATCTCTTCTCGCACCGGCGTTATATGTCGGGGGCGGCGACCAATCCCGATCCGGATGTCTTCGCCCATGCGGCGGCGCAGGTAAAGAACGCCATGGACGTTACGAAATCGCTCAATGGCGAAGGCTATGTGCTGTGGGGCGGACGCGAAGGCTATGAGACGCTGCTCAACACCGACGTGAAGCGCGAGCTCGACCAGCTCGGCCGGTTCCTAAACCTCGTCGTCGGCTACAAGCACAAGATTGGCTTCAAGGGCGGCATCTATATCGAACCCAAGCCCAAGGAGCCGACGAAGCATCAATATGATTATGACGTCGCCTCCGTCTACGGCCTGCTCAAGGCCCATGGGCTCGAGGGCGAGATCAAGGTCAATATCGAGCAGAATCACGCGCTGCTCGCCGGACACAGCTTCGAACATGAGATCGCGCTCGCCAACGCGCTCGGTATTTTCGGCTCGATCGACATCAATCGCGGCGATGAGCTCCTGGGCTGGGACACGGACCAGTTCGCAATGGATGTGAAGGAGCTGGCGCTTGCCTTCCATCACATCATCAAGGCGGGCGGCTTCACGACCGGCGGGCTCAATTTCGACGCCAAGATCAGGCGGCAGTCGATCGACCCCGACGATCTCCTGCATGCGCATGTGGGCAGCATGGACGCCTGCGCCAGAGCCTTCATCGCGGCAGGGGCCATGGTCGAGGACAAGGCGCTCGATGGACCATTGGCCGAGCGCTACTCGGGGTGGGACAGGGGAGAGGCGCGCAACATGCTCAAGGGCTCGATCGGGCTCGAAGAGATCGCGCAATATGTCGAGAAGAAGGGGGTCAATCCGCAGCCGCGCTCCGGCCGGCAGGAATATCTCGAAAGCATCGTCAATCGCTACGTCTAGGGAGGAGAAGAGTGGCCAAGAACATCAAGGGACCGGGAATATTTTTGGCGCAGTTCGCGGGCGATGCGCCGCCGTTCAATTCGCTCGACGGCATCTGCAAATGGGCGGCATCGCTTGGCTACAAGGGCGTGCAGATCGCAAGCTGGGATTCCCGAATATTCGATCTCAAGAAGGCGGCGGAGTCAAAGACCTATTGCGACGAGGTGAAGGGAACGGCGAAGAAGCACGGGATCGAAATCACCGAGCTTTCGACGCATCTGCAGGGCCAGCTCGTGGCCGTGCATCCCGCCTATGACGAAGCCTTCGACAATTTCGCCCCGCCCCAGGTGCACGGCAAGCCCAAGGAGCGGCAGAAATGGGCGGTCGAGCAGGTCATGTTCGGGGCCAAGGCGTCGAAAAACCTTGGCCTCACATCGCATGTCACGTTTTCCGGCGCGCTCGCCTGGCCCTTCACCTATCCCTGGCCGCAGAGGCCCGAGGGCTTCATCGATACGGCATTCAGCGAACTGGCGCGCCGCTGGCAGCCCATCCTTAATGCCTATGACGCGGCGGGGGTGGACGTCTGTTTCGAAATTCATCCGGGCGAGGACCTGTTCGACGGGGCGACGTTCGAATTGTTCCTCGACAAGGTGAAGGGCCACAAACGCTGCTGCATCAATTACGACCCGTCGCATTTCCTGCTGATGCAACTCGACTATCTTGCCTTCATCGACATCTATCACGAGCGCATCAAGGCCTTTCACGTGAAAGACGCCGAGTTCAACCCCGACGGGCGGCAGGGCGTCTATTCGGGCTACCAGCCGTGGATCAAGAGAGCGGCGCGCTTCCGCTCGCTCGGCGACGGGCAAGTGAATTTCCGCGCCATCTTCTCCAAGCTTGCCGCTCACGACTATGACAGCTGGGCCGTGCTCGAGTGGGAATGCTGCCTCAAGGATTCCGCGCAAGGCGCAAAGGAGGGCGCTCCTTTCATCGCCGATCATATCATCAAGGTGACGGAGCGATCATTCGATGATTTCACGGCGCGCAAGGTCAACCAGCAGCAGGTCAACAGAATGCTGGGGATTTAGGGGAGGGAGACATGGCGATCGAGGGACGCAGCGACGGCATTCACGGCGGGCGCATCAGGCTCGGCATGGTGGGCGGCGGACAAGGCGCCTTCATCGGCGCCGTGCACCGGCTCGCGGCGCGCATGGATGATCAATATGTGCTGGTGGCGGGGGCTCTTTCCAGCGACCCTCAGCGCGCCAAGGCTTCGGGCGAGGAGTTGGGACTGGCGCCCGAGCGCATCTATGCCGACTACCGCGTCATGGCGAAGGAGGAGGCAAGGCGCAACGACGGGATCGAAGCGGTGTCGATCGTGACGCCCAATCACCTGCACTTCCCGGTGTCGAAGGCCTTCATGGAGGCGGGCATCCATGTCATCTGCGACAAGCCGCTCGTCCATACGAGCCGCGAGGCCAAGGCGCTCATGGCCCTGGAGAAGAAGTCGGGGGTCATTTTCGCGCTCACCCATAATTACTCGGGCTATCCGATGATCCGGCAGGCGCGGGAGATGGTGCGGGCGGGCGAACTCGGCACGATCCAGGTCATCCAGGCCGAATATCCGCAGGACTGGCTCACGACCAAGCTCGAAGACGAAGGCCACAAGCAGGCGGGCTGGCGCACCGACCCCGAGCGCAGCGGCATCGGCGGCTGCATCGGCGACATCGGCACGCATGCGTATCAGCTCGCTTGCTTCGTCTCCGGCCTCGAGCCCGACTCGCTCAGCGCCGACCTCACCACCTTCGTCAAGGGGCGCAGGGTGGACGACAATGTGAATATCCTGCTGCGCTTCCGGGGCGGGGCGAAAGGCATGCTGTGGGCAAGCCAGGTGGCGCCGGGCAATGAAAACGGCCTGAGGCTCAGGGTCTATGGAACGAAGGCCGGCATCGACTGGATGCAGGCCGACCCCAACTATCTGTGGTTCACGCCATTCGGCGAGCCGAAGCAGCTGATCACGCGCGGCGGAGCCGGGTCGGGCAAGGCGGCGGCCCGGGTGACGCGGGTGCCGCCCGGACATCCGGAAGGCTATCTCGAAGGGTTCGCGAACATCTACATGGAGGTGGCGCGCGCGATCAAAGCGCGGCGCGAGCACAGGAAAAGCCTCGACAAGGAGGTGACGTTTCCGGGCCTGGACGACGGCGCCAAGGGCGTCGCCTTCATCGAGGCGGCGGTCAAATCGTCGAAGGCGAACGGCCGCTGGGTGAAGGTGTAGGAGGGGCTGCCATGAAGGCGGGATTCAACATGCTGCTGTGGACGGCTCATGTCACGGCGAAGCACAGGGGGCTTCTCGAGAAGGTCAAGAAGGCGGGTTATGACGGGGTGGAAATCCCCATGTTCGAAGGCGTTCCCCGCCATTACGCGCAGTTGGGCCGGATGCTCGATGAGCTCGAACTCGAGCGCACGGTGGTCTCGGTCGTGCCCTCGCGCGACAAGAATCCGATCTCACCCGACACGGCGGCGCGGCAGGCCGGGCTCGATTATCTCAAATGGGTGATCGACTGTTCGGCGGCGCTGGGCGCTGAGATCGCCGGCGGGCCGCTCCATTCGACGCTCGGCGAGTTCAGCGGCGAAGCGCCGACGGCGCAGGAGCGCAAGCGTGCGATCGGCGTTCATCGCAAAGCGGGCGACTACGCAGCGAAGAAGAACGTGCGGATCGCGCTCGAGGCGCTCAACCGCTTCGAGTGCTATTTCCTCAACACGATGGAGGACCTCGGCCAATATCTCGACGAGGTGGATCATCCGCACATCACCGGCATGTATGACACATTCCACGCCAATATCGAGGAGGCCGATCCCATCGGCGTCATCGGCAAGACGCGGCGGCATATTTCCCATGTCCATATTTCGGAGAACAACCGCGGCACGCCGGGGCGCGGGCATGTCGACTGGGCCTCAACCTACGGCGCGCTCAAAAAGGCCAAATATGACGGGTGGCTAACCATCGAGGCTTTCGGGCGGGCGCTGCCGGCGCTCGCCGCGGCAACGAAAGTGTGGCGCGATTTCTCGCCCACTCTCGACACGGTCTATCTGGAAGGCATCAAGAACATCA
>DATBMX010000341.1:0-3872 GCA_036554625.1 Aestuariivirgaceae bacterium | reverse complement strand
TACGGTCGGCGCGCGGGAAATAGGCACGGTTGCCCCAATTCTGTCCGGAGCGGAAGAAAAACACCTGGACGCAAACATGGCCGCCTTCCTGAACGAGGGCAAAGACGTCGGCTTCCTCGACGCCCTCAGGATTGATCCCTTGCTCGGAGGTTACGAAGCTCATCGCCGCGATTCGGTCGCGGCAGCGGGCAGCGGTCTCGAAATCGAGACGATCGGAGGCTACCTGCATTTCGCTGGCGAGCTTTGCCTTCATCTCGCTGCTCTTGCCTTCCAGGAACGCTTCAGCCTCGGCGACGAGAGCATCATAGCTCGCGGCGTCGATCTCCCCGGTGCAGGGCGCCGAGCAGCGCTTGATCTGAAAGAGCAGGCAGGGACGCGTACGGTTTTCGAAAACGGAATCAGTGCAGGAGCGGAGCAGGAAGCCTTTCTGCAAAGCATTGATGGTGCGGTTCACGGCGCCTGCCGAGGCGAAGGGCCCGTAATACTTGCCCTGACGCGTGCGCGCGCCGCGATGCTTGACGATCTGGGGAACGGGATGATCGCGGGCAATGAGGATATAGGGAAAGGATTTGTCGTCGCGCAGCGTCACATTGTAGCGCGGCTTATGTTTCTTGATGAGATTGGCTTCGAGCAAGAGAGCCTCGGCCTCGGTTACCGTGGTGACAAACTCCATATTCGCGGTGTTGGCGATCATCGCCGCGATGCGATTGGTGTGGCCTGAGGGGCGTGTGTAGCTGTTGACGCGCGCCTTCAGGCTGCGCGCCTTGCCGACGTAAATGACGTCGCCCTTGCGGTCGATCATGCGATAGACACCGGGAAGATTGGGCAAAGTCCTGGCGAGGCGGCGGATCACGACTGGACCCAAGTCTGCCGCTAGGGAGGAGGAATCCTCTTCAAATCCGGTGGCTTCGGTGTCGGACGTCATCATGCCTATGTGTTAGCGCAGTCTTTCGATCTCAACCCCGACGCTGCGGGCGTTCGGAATAATATCAGGCTTCTCTATGCGCACGCGCACGCCCGTAACCCGCTCGTCGGCGAGGCAGGCGGAAGCGATTCTCTCGGCCAGAGTCTCCACAAGATGGACATGGCCCTGAGCCACGATGCGCTCGACGCGGCGGACGACGATCTCGTAGCTCACCACGTTGCGAATGTCGTCCTCGATCTCGCCAGGGCCTTCGCGGACGGAAAGGTCGATGTTGACGATGATACGCTGGGGCTTCGCCTTTTCATGCTCGTGTATGCCGAGAAGTGCGATGATCTCCAGATCACGGACGAAAACATGGCGCAACCTGCCGGCTCCGCTCGCGACATGATGGATCATCCGGGTTTTGTCATTCATTGTCGTCTCATTCCTCGACATGCATCACATCGGCCGTCTGCCACAGGAGATGCTGGCCGCCGTCAAGCACGATCATCTGGCCCGTCATGGCGGGGGAGGCGAGTATGAAGCGCAGAGCGGCGGAAATCTCCTCAGGCGAGGTGCCTCGCTCGAGCAGGGTCAAACGCGATTGCTTGGCGAATTCCGCCTCATTCATGCGGCGGTTGGGCAGCGCCGGACCAGGGCCGATCGCATTGACTCGAATGCGCGGCGCCAGGGCTTGCGCCAAGGTTTGGGTTACCGTCCACAGCGCCGCCTTGCTTATGGTGTATGAAAAGAATAGGGGTGTGAGCTTCAATACGCGCTGATCAACGATATTGACGATGTTGCCGCGAGCGCCGGAGGGAAGCCTCCGGGCAAAAGCCTGCGCGAGCATGACCGGAGCGCGAAGGTTGGTGCGGAGATGATCGTCGAAGCTCGCTTCGGTGATGCCGCCCACTTCATCAGGCTCAAAGCGCGATGCATTGTTGATGAGACAGGCAAGGGGGCCAAATGGCTTCGCGCCCTGATCGACAAGCTCCTCGGCCATTCCATTGCCGGAGAGATCGCCCTTCAACAGGGCGGCGCGGCCTCCACAGGATTCGATCTCCTTGAGCAGCGAGGCGGCCTCGGCGTCAGAGTCATTGTAATGCGCAACGACGGACCAGCCCGCCGCCGCCATATCCAGGGCAAGTCGGCGGCCGATGCGGCGGGCAGCGCCCGTTATGAGAACGGCCTTCACAGCCAAGAAGCCTCCTGCGCCGAGGCGAGAAGCATGGAGTTTAGCGCCAATTCAGCTCGTGCTGGAACGTGAATCCAATGGGTCAAGTGGCGAAGCGAAAATGCATTACATCGCCATCAGCGACGACATAATCCTTGCCTTCCAGCCTGAGCTTGCCGCTGTCGCGGGCGCCGGCTTCTCCTCCACAGGCCACGTAATCCTCGTAGGCTATGGTCTCGGCGCGAATGAAGCCCTTTTCGAAGTCGGTATGAATGACACCCGCCGCCTGGGCCGCGCGCGTCCCTTGCGTCACGGTCCAGGCTCTTGCCTCCTTGGGCCCCGCCGTGAAAAACGTGACGAGGCGCAGAAGCTTGTAGCCTGCACGGATAACGCGGTTGAGCCCCGGCTCGGACAGGCCGACGGCGGCAAGGTAATCCTTCTGGTCGGGAAAAGAGAGAACGGCGATCTCGCTTTCGATCCTGGCCGAAACCGCGACCGCTTCGGCACCCTCGGACCGGGCGCGCTCGAAGACGCTTCGAGAATGTTCGTTGCCGTGGTTGGCGGATAGTTCATCGACGTTGCAGACGTAGAGAACGGGCTTGGCGGTCAAAAGACCGAGCGAATTGAAGAGCCTTCGTTCCTCATCCGCGATGGTCAGGAGGCGGGCAGGCTTGCCGTCGCGCAACAGTGGCAGCATGCGGTTCACGAGCTTGAAGACTTCCTTTGCTTCCTTGTCGCCGCCACGCAGGCGCTTCTCGAGCGTGACGGCACGTTTTTCGACGCTGTCTAGATCGGCCAGCATGAGCTCCGTCTCGACGGTCTCGACATCGGCAATCGGATCGATCCGTCCTTCCACATGGGTGACGTCATCATCGTGGAAGCAGCGCACGACATGAGCGATGGCATCGACCTCGCGGATGTTGGCGAGAAACTGGTTGCCGAGTCCTTCGCCTTGCGAGGCCCCCCGCACGAGGCCGGCTATGTCGACGAAGGTCAGCCGCGTAGGGATGGTTTGCGCGCTTTTGGCCATGCGCGCGAGAGTGTCGAGCCGGTGATCGGGAACGCCCACATCACCGACATTGGGGTCGATCGTGCAGAAGGGATAATTGGCGGCCTGAGCCGCTGCCGTTTGGGTGAGCGCATTGAAGAGCGTCGACTTGCCGACATTGGGCAGCCCGACGATGCCGCAGCGGAATCCCATTACTCCCGGTCCTTGGACTTTTTGCTTTCCGGCTTGGACTCGGGATTCAAGGCAAGATGCACTTTGTTCTGAAAATTGGCCTCATTGCCGCCAGCGAGAAGAGGCGCATGCTCGCCGATCGCATCAAGCAGCGGCAGAACCCATCCGGCATCGGATTTGGCGAAGTCGCCAAGCACATGTCCGTGCACGCGGCTGCGCTCGCCTGGATGACCGATCCCCAGCCTGATCCTGTGGAAGCCGGACCCGAGATGAGCATCGATCGAACGAATGCCATTGTGGCCAGCCGTGCCGCCCCCCGTCTTCACGCGCAGCTTGCCGGCGAGAAGGTCGATCTCGTCATGGAAAACGTAAATATCGCCCGGCTGAAGCTGATAGAAGCGCATCGCTTCGCCGACGCTGCGGCCCGACTGGTTCATATAGGTCATAGGTTTCAAGGCGAGAATTTTCTGATCGGCCAGCAACCCTTCGGCAACGACGCCCTGGAACTTGCGCCGCCAAGGAGAAAAACCGTGGCGGCGGCTTATCGCGTCCAGGGCCATGAAGCCGATGTTGTGCCGATTGTGCGCGTATTCCGGCCCGGGATTGCCTAGGCC
>DATBMX010000444.1:0-26511 GCA_036554625.1 Aestuariivirgaceae bacterium | reverse complement strand
GGTTTGCAGCATGTCGCAGATGGGCATGATGACCCGCGCCACACGCGGGCTGCGTGAAGCCCACAATCCCAAGGGCAGACCGATGAAGATCGACAATATGGTCGCTCCCGTCACGAGGTAAACAGTGAGCATCAAGGGTATCCAATAGCCGGTGACCAGCATGATGAAGAGAAGGACGACAGGAAGCAGCGCGAGGCGAAATCCGCCAAGATGCCAGCCTGCTGCGGCGAGGACGCCGATCACCAGGGACCATGGCAGCCACAGATAGAAGTCTCTCAGTGGCAGCAGCAGGAAGACCGTGATCCAGTCACGCGCGGGCTTTATGTATTCGTAAAAGTTTTTCGAGATCCAGCGCACGGCCGAGTCGATCAGCGGGCCATAGCTCAGGGTCAGCTCCTTCGGCAGAACGGATAGCGCGGGAACATATCTCGCGGCGACAATCGAAGCCGCCAGCACAGCGCCGAAGAGCAACAGATGCTGGTGCCGCCAGACCCACGACGTGCCGGTAGGGAAGCGCGTGGGCGGACGGGAAGCATAGGCTTGCGTCATGCGGTCGAGCACGATGGCGATCAGCGTGATCGCGATCCCCTGCTCCGTCGCCTTGCCGATATAAAGCTGCTGCAGTGAGAACAGCAGCTTCTGTCCGAGCCCCGATGCCCCAACCAGGGATGCGATGACCACCATGGCCAAGGTCTGCATCACGACCTGATTGAGACCAAGCAGCAGCGTCTGCTTGGCTGCGGGAAGCTGGACCTTCCACAACAGCTGGCGCCCCGTGCAGCCGGCCATCAGCCCCGCTTCCACCACCTCCTGGGCCACGGTGCGCACACCGAGGATGACGCAGCGCGCCATGGGCGGCAAAGCGAAGATCATGGTGGCGAGGAGTGCCGGCACCTTGCCGAATCCGAAGAGGATGATCACAGGTACGAGATAGGCCATATGCGGCGTTGCCTGCATCACATCGAAGGCCGATGTGAGAGCGCCTTCCGCCTTTTTCGACTTGATCGCCCATATGCCGAGGAGAAGGCCGATGCCGGCAGCAAGCGGCACGGCTACGAGAACGATGGCAAGCGTCTGCATCGCGTCGGGCCAAAGCTGGAAGACAGCGATGTAGAGCGCCGAGGCTCCGCAGAACAGTGCGAGCCGCATGCCTCCTATCCAATGCGCGAGAATAGCCGTTCCCGCCACGATGGCGACCCATGGCAAGGGCGGCCAATCATAAGCGAGCACGCCGCGATAGAGCAGGCCCTCAACCAGATTCAACGGCAGAGAGAGCAGCCATGCGATGAAACGCGTGAGATCGCGCACGGTGAAGAGGCCGAGGCTTGCCTCCTTGCCGAGCCAGGAGAAGAAGTCGGTAATCCATTGGCGTGCCGGGACAACCCAGTCGCTCGGCCACTTTGCCAGCCATGGCGCATGGGGCGCGGCGAGCAGGCCGAGAACGATAATGAGAAGGACAATGAGCAGCGCCAGGTCGAACCGCCTTGCCGACGGCGCCTGCGCTCGCCGGGCGGTGGGCAAGGCAAGGCTCATCGCCGAGCCTGTGGAAAAAGAGCCTGGATCATGTTCTCCCGCGCCACCGCGCCGACCATGGTTCCCTGCTCATCCATGACCGCCAGGGGCTCTTCCGATGAGAGCACCTCGGCCGCCACATCGCCGATGGAAGCGCTTGCCGCAATGCCCCTTGCCGGCCGCCCGTCAGACTTGGTCATGATCGAGCGCACGGTGATGATCCGGTCGCGGGGGGCGTGCTTGGTGAATTCCGCCACATAGTCATTTGCCGGGTTCAGCACCATGTCTTCGGGCGTGGTGAGCTGGACGATCCTGCCGTCCTTCATGATGCCGATGCGGTCGCCGAGGCGGATCGCCTCGTCGAAATCATGGGTGATGAACACGATCGTCTTTTTGAGCAAGCGCTGCAGGCGCAAGAATTCGTCCTGCATTTCCCTGCGTATGAGCGGGTCGAGAGCCGAAAAGGGCTCGTCGAGAAACCAAATCTCGGGCTCGACGGCGAGCGAGCGGGCAATGCCTACGCGCTGCTGCTGGCCGCCCGACAGCTCACGGGGGAAATAGTCTTCACGGCCCTCCAGACCGACGAGCTTGATCATGTCGCGCGCGCGCCTGTCACGGTCGTCGCGCGCTTCGCCGCGCACTTCCAGCGGAAACGCCACGTTCGAGGCGACGTTGCGATGCGGGAGCAGGCCGAAATGCTGAAACACCATGCCCATCTTGTGCCGGCGCAGCTCGATGAGCTCCTGGCTGCTCGCTGCCATGAGGTCGCGCCCGTCGATCAGAATGCTGCCCGCCGTCGGCTCGTTCAGCCGCGTCAGGGCCCTGACCAGCGTCGACTTGCCCGAACCCGAAAGGCCCATGATGATGAGAATTTCGCCGGCGCGCACGTCGAACGACACATCGCGCACCGCGCCGATATAGCCCTCCGCCGCGAAAGCCTCGGCCGAGGGGCTGCCGCCGTAACGTTTGAAGAACGTCTCAGGCTCCGGCCCGAAGATCTTCCAGAGATTGAGGCAGGCGATCTTGCTGTCGGCCATGGGTCCTTGGAATGAAGGAACGCCGCGCGCGGGCGGTGCTCACGCGCGCGGCTTAAGCATCCTCGCCTATTCGAGCCAGGGTTTCCAGACGGCTTCGTTCTCGGCGATCCACTTCTTGGCCGCTTCCTCAGGAGTCAAGCCCTCGACATCGACCATTGCGGCAGCCTGGGCGATCTGGGGGTTGGTGAAGTTCACTTTCTTCAGGACCTTGGCGGCCCCCGGCCATTTCTTCTCGAGGTTGGCTGATCCTGCCTTTTTCAAGTAACCCGACTTGGGCGCGCCGCAATCAAAGACGGCATCCGGGTTCATCCCCCATTTCGGATCGTCGTGGCAGGCCTTGTCATATTCGGGAAATTCCACGAACTCGCCTTCGAATTTCGCTTCGATGAAATTCGGCGTCCAGTTGAACAGCACGACGGGCTCTTTGCGGTCATAGGCCGCCTGCAGCTCGGCCCAAAGGGTCGCCGCCTGGCCGACCGGCACTTCCTGGAAATTCATCTTCAGCGCCTGAATGCGCTCCGAATAATGCTTTCCCCAGTCAGCCGGAGGTCCGACGAACCGGCCCTTTTCGCCCGTTTCTGCGGTGGCGAACTTCGCCGCGCAAGCGTCAAGCGCCTTCCAGTCGGGAAGGCCCGGGCAAACCTCCTTGACGTAGGTGGGATACCACCACTCCTCTCGTGTGATGGCCTCGTGGTCGCCATAGTCGACAGCGCCCTCCGCCAGCGCTTTCTCAAAGCTGTCACGCTGCGATCCTTCCCAGACCTCGATCTGGAAGTCCATGTCGCCATTGGCGATGGCCGGGTACTGAAGCTGCGTGTCGGACGACACATATTCGACGTTGTAACCCTGTATCTTCAAGATCTCGCCCACGACCGTCGACAGGACGAGCTGGCTCGTCCAATTGTTCTGAACGATCTTGATCGGATCCGTCGATTCGGGGGTTTGCGCCATGGCTGCCCCTCCCGCGATCAACGGCACAAGTGCAGCGGCGAACAACTGGTTTCTGATGCTCATTGCTTCCTCCCAAAAGCATGCAGCCAAGCGGCTAGGCTTGGAATTGCTGGTTTCTGACGACGCTTCGACTGTAGAGAGCAGCATCAAGCGATTCAAGCGGCCGCGCCGACCCGGTGCACGGACCAAGAAAAAGCCCCCGAAGCGGGGGCTAAGTCTAGGGAGGTTAGCGTGAACAAGCGCTGTAAAGCGCAAGCGTCTCGCAATTGTCATTCTCCGCCACGTGGCCGTGATTCGAAAGCAACAAAGAGGTCAAGCTTCAGCTTCCTGGGAGAGTGTGGCCTTTATGCACTAGCGATCAACTGTCATCCATGAGTTCGCTCGGCCGCACCTCGGCAACCGCCGCTTGCGCATCGCGCATGCAGGATAGAAGGGTTTGCCCGCAGGCGCCTTCAAGCTCGGACCGACTTATCCCTTGCTCCGCTGCGGCCGCGATGCATTGCTTGACCAGCTGCCGTGTCTCCATGTTGTTCTCCGGCGGAACAAGCCCATGCACATTCTGGGTGATCCAGCTCTCAAGAAATCTCTTGGCGTGCTCGCTGCTCATCTCTGCTTATCCCGCATCCCACAAACTGCCCCATGCCGCTCAGTCGTCATCGTCCTTGTCATCATCATCATCGCCGCCACTCGATCCCGGGACCTGTTCGCCTGAAGGCGTGAGCAGATACCACTCGCCGCCAAACTCTTCAAAATCATGCCCGTTCACATCGCCGGCGACGAAATCATCGGCAAAGTAATAGAGAGGCCAGCCATTGTACATTGCCTGAACCTTCCCGTCAGGCCGCTTGAAGGAGCCGATCAGATCCGCCTCGATCCCGGTTCCAGCCCTGGGCAGCGGCTCGCCGGGCACCGGCGGCCAGCGCGTGAGGCAGTCGCCATGGCAGTCGCTTTCGACGGACCGGCCGCGCTCACCCTCGCGACGATCCTCTTCGAAGAGATAGATCGACAGCCCGGCTTGGCCCGCAAGATATTGGCCGAGATTTGGATGTTCCGCAGTCTTCAAAGTGGTCGTCTCCTGCGCCCGAAGGGGCGATGTCATGAGAAACGCGAGGAGAAGCGCGGCGAGAACATTCAGCATTGGATGCAGGCCTAACGGAAATTCGCAGACTCAAACGTGGCGGGCGCTCATGGGGTTCCAAGAGGCCGAACAGGTTGAGTCTGCAAGACCACAATAGCCGCCATTACGCCTATTTTCGCCCCGCCAGGGCTGCGACGATGCCGAGACCGATGAAGGAGGTGCCGGCAAACCAGCGCTGGAAGCGAAGAAAGCGCCGGCTCTTGCGCAAGAAATCGCCTGCGGCACCGGCAGCCAGCGCGAACATTCCGTCGCTGATGATGCCGAGTCCCATGAAGGTGAGGCCAAGGACGAGAATTTGCCAGTGCACCGCGCCGCGCGCCGGATCGACGAACTGCGGCAGAAAGGCAAGAAAGAAGATCGCCGTCTTCGGGTTGAACAGATTGACCACGAAACCGTCGCGAAAGGCATGGCGTAGCGGCTTTACCGCCGGCGCGGGAGCCTCTGGCTCGGGATCCTTTGCCAAGAGCGTGCGGATGCCGATCCAGACAAGATAGGCGGCGCCGAGATATTTGACGATGGCGAAGGCGAGCGCCGATGAAACCAGGAGTGCGGAAAGGCCGACCGCCGCCGCCGTGATATGAACGATCGTCCCCAAGTGAATGCCAAGCACGGACACGAGGCCCGCGGCAGGTCCCTGTTGAAGCGAGCGCGCGACGATGTAAAGCACCGCTGGTCCGGGCGTCAGCAAAAGAACCACGGAGGCGACGACGAACAATCCCCACAAGGTCGGATCAGGCATGATTTCGCTCCTTGGCAAGCAAAGCACGTTGCGTTTGCCGTGTCGATCCTCGGGTGAGCCCGAGGATCGACACGGTGATCTTTTGCCAGGGATGGCCGGATCAAGTCAGATCAAGTCCGACGGAGAGCAATGCGCCTCCAAGACGGTCAAGCTTCGACGAGGACGTCAAAGCCGCCGTAGATCAGGCGCTTGCCGTCGAAAGGCATGGGGTTTGCCTCGGGCTGCAGGCGCGGGTCGGACATGGCTTTCTTCATGCCCTCGTTGCGCCGCTCACGCGACGGCCACAGAATCCAGGAGAACACGACGGTTTCGTCCTCCTTGCGCTTCACTGCCATGGGAAAAGACGTGACCTTGCCCTCCGGCACATCATCGCCCCAGCATTCCACGACTTTTAGTGCACCGCATTCCTTGAAAACGGCAGCCGCATCCTGCGCATGCTTGCGGTAGGTCTCCCGGTTGGCGGTTGGAACGGCGGCAACGAATCCATCGATATAGGCCATGGGATTGCTCCTTCTCACTTGTTTCGCCGAGAATATATAGTGACCCGCCTGGCGCTTTTCGCGCTTTTTTAAGCCAGACCTATGTTAGGCGCCGCTGAGTCGGATTTGCTGCTCGGTCAATTTTCTCGCATGAAACGCGCTCGAAGATGCCTCGCCCTGCTTTGTGCCGTTCCGATCGCTCCATCCAGCGCCGCATCAGCCGATGTCATGAGGACATTCGACCTGGAGTGCGCCTATGAACGCGCCTTCGATATCGCGAGCAAGTCAATAGTGGCCGAAACAGGTCAGTTCTCAGCATGGATCGAATTTACCAACAACGCGGTTTCAAAGGTTGTCAGCAGCAAGGGCAGCCATTGCGATCCCCGTCTGGCATTCGTGGATGAGATGGAGGTGGGCTTCGCCTGTGGGATAAACCTTGCCGCTCAACGGATCACATACACGTTCACATTCGACAAAAGCAGTGGTTCGTTCGAACAGCGCTTCTTCTTTGGCAGACAGCTAAGCCGCATTCGCTATGGACGTTGCAACGCCAAGAACTGACCTCAGCCTAGACCTATCCAAACAAGTCAGCGAGCTCTCAGCCGCCTTGCTGAGTTCCCGTTTCTGCTCGATATTGATCTGCGTCCAACTGGTGGGAATACCGAGCGGATAGAGGCACAAGACTACCAAAGCCACCGCACGCGCCCACCCGATTGGCTTCTCGCATGCGCGGCTGAGTGTCTCTCCCGTTCGCGTTTTCGTGCCGAACCACACCAATAGCGCCAAACCAATGATGGCCATTGCGATATTGAAGAATTGTCCTTTTCCCAGGCCCATCCAATAGGATTCGTAATCTCGAAGCATATCTACGAAGAATCTCAGCAGGCCGTAAAGCAGAACAAACATGCTCATTGCGATCCCCCGCCCTGACGGATAGCGCCGCAGCACGACAATGAGAAAGAGGCCCAGAACCAGATTTCTGACACTGTCATAGAGCGCAACCGGATGTCTGGCGCCTTCGAGATTCTGATAGACAACTCCCCACGGCATGGAAGTCGTGGTTCCGATCACGCCGCCTTCGATGAAATTTCCCAGCCGTCCCACGGCGAAGAGGAACGCTGCCGGCACCACCAGCTCATCGGCCATCTGCAAAAACGGCTTCTTGCGCAGGTTACAGAAAAGTGCTGCGGCAATGATTCCACCGATGAGCACGCCATGCGTGGCAAGGCCTCCCTTCCAAAAATTAAGAGCATCGATCGGCCGCATTCGATAATAGTCGATCTCGTAGACGGCGATGTCGAAGATGCGCCCGCCCAGCAGGACTCCTACCGCGATCGAAATGGTGAACTCAACGATGTCACGACGGCTCCATCCGATTTTGTGACGCCGAAACCAGAACCAAAGAAAGACACCGAGGAAACCGACCGTGTAGACAGCTCCATACCAGTAGAGCGAAACGCCAAAGATTTCCCCGATTGCCAGGTTGTAGTCGTGCACGTGCTGGTTCATGGCCGGTAAGTCCTGATCAAAAAGACAAGCCACAATTAAACAGCGAATAATTCATATAACTTGAAATTAAACGATGGTCAATTACTATCTGCCAATGGCAAGGCGCTCCGATCATACCCGCCAAGAATTGCATCAAATGGCGCTTAAAGCGGCGCAAGCGATTGTGAAAAGAAGGGGTTTGCGCGGGCTATCTACGCGTCGAATCGCGAAGACGATGGGATACACGCCTGGAACCCTCTATCAGCTATTCGCAGATCTTGACGATCTTGTTCTGCAGCTGAATGCCAAGACTTTGGACGAGCTTTACGAGAAATGCCGAGAGGTCGATTTCTCCAAGAGGCCAGAGGCGGTGCTGAGGGAACTTGCCGATAAGTACATGGAGTTTGTTGGAACCGCTCCTCGTTTGTGGAGTGCGATTTTCGAGCATAGTCTCCCAGAGAAGCACAATCTGCCTTCGTGGTACGGGGAGCGCGTGCACAATCTGCTGTCGCTGGCGGAGAAGGCCCTCCTGCCCCTCTTTCCGGCTGACCCGCAAAGGAGACTTCACGAAGCATATGTGCTCTGGGCGGGGCTTTACGGGATTACCTCGCTGGCCGGCGCGGAAAAGCTTTCGGAAACCGAAGATCCCAAGATCATGGTTGAATCACTGATCCGCAACTATCTGGCAGGACTAAGAGTGAATAGCTCAGCGGGGTAACCAAGCCCTTGCCGGGCTTGTAAGATCACGCGCTGCACCGCCTAGAGATCTTTCTCGGCAAGCTTGCGGAATTCATCTGGAATAGCACTGATGATTCCGAGGGCGTTTGTGCCGTATCCGACTGCCTTCCATCCAAAGCGATCGCGAACCTTGTCAACGGCGCGATCCGCCACCCAGCGGGCCATGCCCGTCCGGCTGCCGGCACGGCAGCCTTCGTCTGCAAGTCCAAGCGGGAGTTCCAACTGAACAATTCCGTATTCCTCCAAGTTGGACACTGAGATTGCCAAGAGCGAGATGACTTTGTCTTTGGGGTGATCGACCAAAACCCTCCGCACCAAATCCTCAGCGATCTCGGCAAGAGCGGCAGTCGCCGCAATTGGTGCGGAGACTGTGACGGAGCGTGTGACCGAGCGAAGATCGGCGAACCGCACACGTACCGTCACTGTTCGCCCGGGCCGGCCTTTGGCACGAAGCCTGCTTCCGATTCTATCTGCAAGTTGGCGAAGCGTCGGTCGGAACACCGGCTCTGTCGCGGGTTTTCTACCGATAGCCGACTGTGCTCCGGCTGATCCTGATCGACGATGGGTCTTGATTTGTCGTGGATCTCGATTCCACGCCAGTGCTGCTAACTTCTCGCCTGTCGAATGACCGAGCAAGCGCTCCAGAATGCCGCGTCTGACTTGTGCGAGCTGACCAATGGTGAGCACACCAATTTCTGCCAATTGCGCTTTGGCAACCGGTCCCACCCCCCACATCAACTCAACTGGCAGTTCGTGGAGGAAATCGAGTTCAGCCTCGGGATCGACAACCACCAGCCCGTCAGGTTTGGCCACTTGCGACGCGATCTTGGCGAGATGCTTGGTACGCGCCACTCCAACGGAGATCGGCAGTCCAAGCTCAGTTTGCACTCGGCGCCGGATCTTCTTCGCAATTTCGGCCGGAGCACCAAATAATCTCGAACAGCCAGCCACGTCGGCAAAGGCCTCGTCGATCGAGATCCGCTCCACAAGAGGGGTGAAATCACCAATGACCTTGATCGCCGCCTCGCCCAGCCGCTCATACTCGTTGAAATGTCCGTCTACGAAAATCAGATGTGGACAGAGTTCGTGCGCCCGCCGCCTCGCCATGCCACCGCAGACTCCAAAGGCTTTGGCTTCATAGGATGCAGCGAGCACAACGCCCCCACCAACGGCAATAGGCTTGCCGCGCAGCAACGGATCCAGCAGTTGCTCGACTGAGGCGTAGAAGGCATCCAAATCCGCATGGAGGATGGTAGCCAGCATGCGCCTTCCCACCTCGCTATTGTGAACAAAAAGAGAACACTTCGGGAAGCGTGTCAAGCCACTTTCGCCACGGCGGTCAGTCAGCTGCCTGTCTCTAGAGCGAGCTGCTGCTGCGCAGAAACTCTTTCAGCCGGGAAAATTTCGGCGTGGCATAAAATTCCGCCGCCGGTGGTATTTCGACCACCTGAGTCGTCTATCTTGCGAGCCACCCGCCATCGACGGGAACGACCGCTCCCGTGACATAACTGCTCGCCGGTGAGGCCAGGAACAAGGCCGCCGTCGCCAAGTCTCCCGGTTTTCCCCATCGACCCATGGGAATTCGCTCAAGGATGCTTTTTGACCGCACAGGATCGGCTCGCAACGGCGCCGTATTGTCTGTCTCCATGTACCCAGGCGCAATGGCGTTCACGGTGATGCGATGGGGTGCCAGTTCGTTGGCCAGCAGCCGCGTGATCCCGGCGATGCCATGCTTGCTCGCCGTATATGCGGCGATGCGAATCCCACCCTGAAACGACAGCAGCGATGCAACATTGATGATTCTGCCTTCGATGCCTGACTTGACCATGTGCCGGGCCACCGCCTGGGTGAGAAAAACGACGCTGCGCAGATTGATGTTCATGACGCGGTCCCAGTCAGCCTTGGCGACTTCGAGAAAGTCGGCACGGTGTATCGTGCCGGCATTGTTGACAAGAATATCGATTCTTTTTTGGTCTGCCACCACCCCATCAATCACACTCTCGAAATCTGCATCCGCCGACAGATCGCATTGCACTTCATGGAAGCGGCGCCCCCGCTGCGCAATCTTGTGTTTCGTCTCGGGCATCGGACGTGAGCCCAGGCCAATAATATCGGCGCCGGCATCCGCCAGAGCTTCCGCAATCGCCTGGCCCAATCCAGTGCGCGCACCTGTGACCAGGGCGACCTTGCCGGAGAGATCGAAAGGATCTTTCACCGCACCTTTCCTCGCGCCACGGGCCATACAGCCTTGATCCTGCCGTTCCGTATACCGTAGACCTCGTCGACCATGTAGTTCACCCCGCAGCTCGTCAGCCGTCGCTTGAAAAGTCGACAGCGCCCGGCGCGGCGGCGTGAACTCATAAGGTCCTTCGAATATGATGAGCTTTGATCCGATCAATAGAGGCAATGCGGCCTGTCGTAGCGTTAACCGCTACTTTGAAGCTTTGACCATTACGGCGGCCTAGGTACGTATAGGTATTGCCTCGGCACTCGATCATGCGGACGCTATGATATCCTCGCACGTCGACGATTGCTCGGCCTTCAGCGCACGTGATGCGCAACCTGGCCGGCAGCCCATAGCCTAGCTCATAGGGAAACCGGATACCGCGAAAGTGAAACCGATGCTCGGCATCGTTCTGATACTGCTGAGCACTGGCTGCGCCGCCTGCAGTCATGAGAGCCACAACCGACGACACGGCAATGTATCTTACAAGGTCCATTTGGTTCCTTCGCAACGCTCGAGCCACCACAGTTTGGGGCGCATGGTGATTGGCAGACGCGGCTGACCTAGTCAGCGATGGCACCAAGGCAAGCCCCCTCAAGCTTTTGTGTTCAAGTTGTTATGAACGGAACGGCGGACAAGCTTCGCCGACCAAATCGCTAGGCGGCCGTTGAATTGGCTCCTCGCCGGTTCGAGCATTACTCCTGCGTCAAGTTCTCCTTTAGATCTCTAGCGACATCCTTCACCTCGGTGTCTTTGCTAAGCTCTTTCGCCTCTCGATCTGTGACCGAATGTTCGATGCCCAGCTCCCTGCTCATCCGCTGCAACAGTTGGATGACTTTCGTTGTTTCCTTCTCTGCAAGCAGATTGATCTGCAAGTCGAGATGGGCGCGCCGATCCGCGATCTGGCTCATCCTGTTCTGGCGGATCAGCACGAATGACGCGAGGAGCACGGCTTCCAACGCCAGCAAGATTCCGAGGAAGACAAATGGATAGGGGTCAAAGGGCTCGATGACCAACCCACTGTTGAAGAGCATCCACAATCCGACAGAGACCAGTTGAACGGCAACAAAAGCGTTGGTGCCGGCAAACCTGGCGATGGCCTCCGAGATGCGATTGGCGGGAGCCACCTGCTTTTCCTGGTCCGCCTCGAGCTGCACAACCTTCTCAATGTTGGTCTCATGCGCCTTAGCGGTATGTTTGTTGGCTCTAGCCATGGATTCTCTCTTGATTCGGTTACCAGCGATTAGCCTGCCATGATATTGGCGCTTTGGCTCCTGATGTGGGATTATTAGATCACATGGGTGTGGTTCATGCGCCTGCAAAGCGTCGGCGAGAGCGCTTGAGCGGACAGTAAGAAGCGAGGGCGATGATGAAATACAAGAACCGGCTCGGCGGGCACACCAACTCATACCACACCTACAGCTTGGAGGAGGCGCTCGAGGGGATCGCTGCGGCGGGCTACAAGTTCGTGGAGCTCACCGCCGTGCGCGGCTGGACCGAGCACGTGCCGCTCGAAGCTGATGCCAGGACGCTGGGCGGTATCCAGCGGATGATGAACCAGCTTGGACTTGCTGCAATCTCACTCTCAGGCCACTCAGACCTCACCACCAAGGACGGCCTCGCACTCGGCCTTAAGGCACTCGACATATGCGAGCGGATGGGGATCGACATCATGAATACTGCCATAGGAGGGCACCACAGCGAGCAGGAGGACGAGGAAGCATTCATGGGCAATATCCATGAACTCGCCGACGCGGCAGCTGCCCGCGACATCCGCCTCGGTATCGAGATCCACGGCGAGATCACCAACTCCGGCAAGGCGGCGATGCCGGTGCTTGATCGGATCGCGCGGAAGAACGTGCTGATCAACTACGATACCGCCAATGTCGAGTTCTACGGCGGAGTGAAGGCCGTCGACGATTTACCGGCTGCGCTGCCGAAGCTCGTCCACTGCCACTTGAAAGACAAGCGAGGCGAAGGCGGCGTCTGGGATTTTCCAGCGATCGGCGAAGGCCATGTCGACTTCAAGCGCGTTTTGGACCTCATGGTGAAAGGCGGCTTCAGTGGACCGATGAGTGTCGAGATCGAGTTCAAGGGCGAACCTTGGCCACCGCTCGCCGAAGTCAACCGGGCGATGAAGGCCTCCTACGACAAGCTGGCCTCTCTCGGTATGTCATAGTAACCAAGGCATCATGAGAATTGGAATCCTCGGCTCGGGCTTTATGGGAACGACCCATGCCCGGGCATATACGCAGATTCCCGGCGTCAGCATCGCGGCAGTGTCGTCGAGAAATCTCGATAAGGCGGAGAAGCTTGCAAAGGAAGTTGGCGCCCGCGCCACCATAGATGACCGTTCTATCATCGACGACCTCTCGATCGACGCAATCAGCAACACGCTGCCGACGCACCTCCACGGCGAAACGACAATCACTGCGCTGAAGGCTGGCAAGCACGTCCTCCTGGAGAAGCCTTTCGCACTGACCGCTGCCGACTGCGATGAAATGATTGCGACGAAGAAGGAGACGGGCCGGACGCTTATGGTGGCACACGTGCTGCGTTTCTGGGGCGAGTATGTTTCACTCGTCGAACTCGTGCACAGCGGCAAGCTCGGCAAGCCGATTTCAGCAGTGGCGGCGCGACTTTCTCAGCTTCCGGCCTGGGCCGACTGGTTCTTGAACCCGGCCTGGAGCGGCGGCGCGGTGCTTGATCTCTGCGTCCACGATTTCGACGCGCTCAATTGGCTCTTCGGTACGCCGAAGTCGGTCTATGCGCGCGGCAAAGAACTGAAGCGGGGACTATGGAACGACATTCATGCGTTGGTTGACTATGGCGACGCCAACGGCTTCGTCGAAGGTAGCGAATTCATGCCTCAGGGCTATCCATTCACGGCGGGGATGAGGGTTCTCTGCGAGAGTGGAGTGGTCGAGTTCATCTTCCGTGCCGGCGGCGTCAGCGTTGAGATGGGTGGCGGCGCGTCGCTGATCGTGCACGAAGCGGGGAAGGCCTATCCGCTCGCGGCCAAGCCCGGCGATGCCTACGTTAACCAGGCAAGTTACTTCGTCGACTGCATTCGTAAGGGGATCAAACCAACGCTCGGCACGCCTGAGCAAGCGCAGATCGCGGTTGCGACGGCGAATGCGGCGCGACGGTCGCTGGAGAGCGGCAACGTGACAAGCCTGTGAACAACTGACGCATCGTGTCGTTTCAACCCCGCATGCGCAGACCGCCAGGGTCATGGGGAGAGTCAGCAATGATTCTCGCTTTTCGTTCGAAACCAACAATATGCACATTGAGCTCAGTGCCTTCGACAGCATACTGGCGGTCAACGAGAGCCAGGGCCAGGGACTTGCCGACGGAGAAACCATAGCCGCCGGATGTCACGTAACCTATTCGTCGGCCGTTTATCCATATCGGTTCATAGCCAGTCGCATCTGCATCTGTGGCATCGACTTCCATGGTCACCAATAACCGTGGCGCCATCTTGCCATCGCGTTCGGCAAGAGCTGCCTCGCGGCCAAGGAAATCCTGCTTCTGCCAGTCAATCCAACGATCCATGCGTGTCATGCCCGGTGTGTAGCCCTGCATGAATTCCTTCGACCAGACGCCAAAGCTTTTCTCGAGTCGCATGGAATTCATAGCGTTAAAACCAAAGTCCACTGCATCGAACCTCCTGCCGGCATCTTTCAGCGCGTGGTAAAGAAGATTGTGCTCCACGGCCGCGCAGTTGATTTCATAGCCGAGCTCGCCCTCGACTGAGAGACGGCCGACTTTGGCCCGGAGCATTCCTATGTCAACCTCCTTGCAGCCCATGAAGGGCAGTGCCGCATTGGATACGTCATCGCTCGTGAGGGACTGCAGAAGCTCACGCGATTTCGGGCCGGTGATCGCGAAACCCACGACTGAGTCCGATATGTCGCGGACGGAGGCGCCCTGCTCGAGATGGTCGAGGAACCAACGCATGTGCCATTGGCGGAGATAGTAAGAGCCCATGATCCACCAAGTTCCGTCACCCCAGTTGAACAGGGTGAGATCGCCTCTTAGCCGCCCCGTGGGCGAAAGCATCGGTGCGAGCCGACAGCGCCCGGGCCGCGGCAAGCGGGCCGCCATCATGCGGTCAAGCCACTCCGCTGCGCCAGGACCCGTAACTTCGAATCGAGAGAACCCGGTGGTGTCGACAATCCCGACACCTTCCCGCGTCCTGCGACATTCCTCACCGATGATCTCGAAGGCATTGGACCGATTGAGCGTCGGTATCTCGGTGAAGTCCTCAGGTGCGAAATAGATCGGTACTTCCAGCCCCCAGCTCACGCCCCACCGGGCCCCGTTGGCGCTCATCGCATCATAGGAGGGACACTTCTTGAGCGGCCTGCCCGCCCAGAGCTGCTCATTTGGATAGGTCATCACGAAGCGGCGTGAATAGAACTGACCTGTCATCTGCCGGATGTATTCTCGATTGGATGCGAATGCGCCGTAGCGGGCAACATCCATGCCATAAATGTCGGAAACAGGCTCTCCGTCGGTTATCCATTCGGCAAGGGACTTGCCCACGCCTCCGCCTTGAAGGAAGCCAGCCATGACGCCGCAAGCCAGCCAATAGCCCGGCAGGCCGTGAACCGGGCCGACCAACGGATTGCCGTCGGGGGTAAAGGTAAAGGCACCATTCACCCAACGTTTTATTCCGGCGCGCTCGAGCGCCGGATAGCGGGAAAAGCCGATGGCAAGCTCGTTCTCAATGCGGCCCAAATCTTCCGGGATCAGGTCAAAACCGTAGTCCCACGGCGCACCATCCATGTTCCAATGCTTGTGGTTGGTTTCATAAATGCCCACGAGCATGCCCTTCTGATCCTGCCTGGCATAGGTGAAGCCATCGAGGTCGACCATCATTGGCACCTCGAAATCCAGAGCCTCGAGTTCGGGCACGCTCTCGGTGACCAGGTAATGATGCTCCAGCGGCGACACGGGAAGGTCGAGTCCCACCATGCGGCCCACGTGCTTGGCCCATAGGCCCGCGGCATTGATCACATGCTCCGCAATGATTGGCCCCTTTTCGGTGATCACATCCCAGTCGCCTGCCTTGCGCTGTTTCAATTCAAGCACCCGGTTGTGCTCGATAACCTCGGCCCCGCGCTGTCTTGCTCCCTTGGCATAGGCCTGCACCACGCCCGTGGTGTCCACATAGCCCTCTCGGTCTGCCCACATGCCGCCGTAAATGCCCTCCGGAGTGATGATAGGACAGGCTTTCTTAATTTCCTGGGGCGTCATCAGGCGAACGTCCTCAATGCCCATGGTTTGGAAGACGCGATATGCAGATTGAAGCCATTCCCACCGATCCGGCGTGCATGCAAAAGTGATCCCGCCTGTCATATGCAGCCCGGTCGCCTGGCCGGTTTCTCCTTCCAGACTAGTCAGCACATCTATGGTGTAGGCCTGGAGCGAAGCAATATTCGGGTCTGCATTCAACGCATGATAGCCGCCAGCTGCGTGCCATGATGAGCCGGCGGTCAGCACACTGCGCTCTAGAATCGCAACGTTGGTCCAGCCAAGCTTGGTCAGGTGATATGCAATAGAAGCGCCGACAACGCCCCCACCCACAATGACGACTCGATATTGTGTCTTCACGTTTCCACCAACCTGGCGAGTGTTGCAGGCTTCCAAACGGCTCAAACCAGCTTGGGCGAAACCTCTTTCAATATCAAGCGCTGAGCATCCCTGCTGTACGGGTTTGCGAGCCGGCAATTCGTCGAAACATCAACTGCCGCTCACAGAAAGGTCCTGACCATGCCAAACTCGCGACCACAAACTATTTCATGTTATGCTGCTTGAGTTACGAGGAGGACGTGTCCGTGAACAGCGATCTCGAGCACAACACTCGTTCGCCACACGAGCAACCGGCACGATTGAGACACCGCAGACCGATCGTCTCTGTCGTGGCCGTCATACTCTTGCTGGCCGCCTGTGCCATGGGCTGGCTTTGGTTCGAACGCTTGAGCGGAACGACCGCCGCCGTCGCGCCGGCCGCTCAGCCGCCGCAAGTGACTGTCGCCAAACCGGTCGTAAAAAACATTGTCGAGTGGGATGACTTTACCGGCCGCTTTGAGGCGATGGAAGATGTCGCCATTCGCTCGCGCGTGACGGGCTATCTCGAGCAGGTTCATTTTCAGGACGGCGCACTGGTTCAGAAGGGCGACCTGCTGTTTTCCATAGATCCGCGGTCGTTCGATGCAGCATTGAGAGAGTCGCGCGCCCGGTTCGAAGTTGCCAGGACCGCTCTGGAGCTGGCACGCCAGGAGTTTGAGCGGGCTTCCTCATTGCGGCCGAGTGGGGCAATCGCTGAAACAGCTTTCGATCAAAGGCGCCAGCAGTTCCTGGCGGCTCAAGGAGAGATCGGGGCAGCGGAGGCAGCTGCCCAGCAGGCGCAGCTCAACGTTGACTACACCAAAATTGAAGCGCCGATCAGCGGCCGCATCGGTCGAAAGCTCATCTCCGCCGGCAACCTGGTGAATGCCAACGACACAGTTCTCACGACCATCGTGGCGCTCAATCCCATCTATTTCTATTTCGACGTGGACGAGAGATCCTACATCGCTTATTCCCGTTCGGCCCTTCAGGGGAAGGGACCTTCCAGTCGCGAGATCCCCTTCGAGGTGCGGATGTTCATTCCCGGCGATCACAGGGAGAACCGCACTGGCAGCATGAACTTCGTGGACAATCGCGTGGATGGAGAAACAGGTACTGTGCGCGGCCGTGCCCTATTCGAGAATTCCGACCTGTTCTTGCAGCCCGGAATGTTCGGCCGCGTCTCGATACCAGGGTCCGGCAGCTACCGGGCGGTCCTCATTCCCGACGAGGCCATCGGCAGCGATCAGGACCGCCGCATTGTCTATGTCGTGGGAGATGACGGCGCCGTGGCAGCGAAGCCAATTCGTCCAGGGCCCAAGATCGATGGCTACCGCGTCGTTCGGGATGGCCTGAGAGGAGATGAGACGATCGTCGTGGAAGGACTGATGCGAATTCGCCCCGGCGTGAAGATCACGCCGCACCCAACGACGCTGCCGCCCGTGGCGGCAGTTCAACAGGCCGCCGAATGAACTTCTCGCACTTTTTCGTCGACCGGCCGATTTTCGCTTCCGTTATCTCCATCATCATCGTGATCGTCGGCGGCATTTCCTATTTCGCCCTGCCAGTTGCGCAATATCCCGAAGTCGCCCCGCCAACCGTCGTCGTTCGCGCGCAATATCCCGGCGCCAACGCCCAGACGATAGCCGAAACGGTGGCAACGCCGCTCGAGCAGGAGATCAATGGTGTCGAGGACATGCTTTACATGTCGTCCTACTCGACGGGCGACGGCAGCATGTCGCTGACCATCACCTTCAAGCTGGGCACCGACCTCAACCAGGCGCAGGTGCTTGTGCAGAACAGGGTGGCGATCGCGACGCCACGGCTGCCTGAGGAGGTCCGCCGCCTGGGCGTGACGACCCTCAAGAGCTCTCCCGATCTGATGATGGTCGTGCACATGCTCTCTCCCGACAACAGCTACGACCAGCTTTACGTGTCTAACTACGCGCGCACGAGGGTTCGCGATGTGCTGCTGCGGCTTGACGGCGTGGGTGATCTCATCATCTTCGGCGAGCGCGAATATTCGCTGAGGGTGTGGCTCGATCCCGATAGGCTGTCCGCATATGGTCTTACGGCAGGCGATGTCGTGCGCTCCCTGCAGGAGCAGAATGTTCAGGTCTCAGGCGGTGCGCTTGGAACCCAGCCGGCTCCCACGGACAGTGCCTTCCAACTTATTGTCACCACCCAAGGCCGCTTTGAGTCGGCGCGGCAGTTCGCCGGCGTCATCGTCAAGTCGGGCGAGAGCGGACGCCTCGTTCGCCTCCGCGACGTCGCACGTGTCGAGCTTGGCGCGCGCGACTATGCGACCAATTCCTATCTGAGCGGCAAGCCGGCGGTGGCGCTTGGGATCTTTCAGAGGCCGAACACCAATGCGCTCGCTGCTGCGGACGCGATCATCCACACAATGGCCGAGCTCAAGAAGGACTTTCCCCCGGGGCTCGACTATCAGATCGTGTACAATCCCACAGAGTTCATCGAAGAGTCTGTGAACGAGGTCTACAAGACCTTGTTCGAAGCCGCGGCCCTGGTGGCTTTGGTGGTGCTCATCTTTCTTCAATCCTGGCGTACCGCCCTCATTCCCATCATCGCCATTCCCGTTTCGCTGATCGGCACGTTCGCCGTGTTGGCGACGCTCGGTTTTTCCCTGAATACGCTCACCCTCTTTGGTCTCGTATTGGCAATTGGCATCGTAGTCGACGATGCGATTGTCGTGGTCGAGAACGTGGAGCGCAACATTCGCGCAGGCTTGACGCCACGCGAGGCCGCGCACCGCACCATGGATGAAGTAGGGACCGCGATTGTCGCCATTTCGCTGGTGCTCACAGCCGTCTTCATCCCTACCGCCTTTATTCCCGGCATTTCAGGCAGATTTTACCAGCAGTTTGCCGTTACTATTGCGGCTTCGACCATCATTTCCGCGTTCAACTCGCTCACGCTCTCGCCCGCATTGGCCGCACTTCTGTTGAAACCGCACACTGCGGTTCGCTCCCGAAACCCGCTCGCTCGAGGCGTAGAGTGGCTGTCATCCCGATTCAATGCTGGATTCGACGGGTTGAGCCGCAACTATGCGCGAACGGTAGGTGTGGTCGGCAGGCGCAAGCTCATCATGCTCGCGATCTATGCGGGTCTCCTGGCCGGCACCGTGTATATTTCCAATGCGGTGCCACGCGGCTTCATCCCCCTCCTCGATCAGGGCTATGCAATCGTGGTGATCCAGCTCCCGGACGGAGCATCGCTGTCGCGAACCGACGCTGTCGTGCAGAGGGCGGCGAAGATTATCGAGGCAACGCCGGGCGTCATGGATTCGGTTGCCTTTGCCGGTTTCTCTGGCGCCACCTTCACCAATGCCTCGAATGCAGCTGCCATATTCGCGCCATTTACGCCTTTCGAGGAGCGGCTGGAGAAGGGCATTTCGCAGGACATGATCATCGGCCAGCTGTTCGGCCGGCTTCAGTCGATCGAGGAAGCTTTCATCATCGCAATCCCGCCGCCGCCGGTGCGCGGCATCGGCAATTCCGGGGGCTTCAAGATTCAGCTTCAGGAGCGCCTTGACGCCAGGATGGAGCGCGTGCTGGCTGCGGCTTACGCGATCATGGGGCGCGCTGCCCAAATGCCGGAGCTCACCGGCGTATTCACCACCTTTTCCGCCTCGAACCCTCAAATCTATCTCGAAATCGATCGCGCCAAGGCACGCATGCTGGATGTGCCGATACCCAACATTTTTGAAACGCTGCAGGTCAATCTGGGCACCGCCTATGTGAATGACTTCAATGCCTTTGGGCGCGTTTACCAGGTGCGTGCGCAGGCCGACCAGAAGTTCCGTACAGAACGCGCGGACATACTAAGGCTTAAGGTACGATCGGCCAATGGCGCGCTCGTTCCCTTGGGAACGCTGGTCGAGATTCGCGATGTCACCGGTCCCAATCTCGTCCAGCGTTACAACATGTACACGACCGTGCCCGTTCAGGGGAACGCCGCTCCTGGAGTCTCCTCCGCCCAAGCGCTTGACAAGATGGAAGCTCTTGCGCGTGAAATCCTGCCCCAGGGCACAAGCTTCGAATGGACGGAGCTTGCCTTTCAGGAGCGGCAGACCGGCAATCTTGCCATCTTCATCTTTACTCTGTCGGTGCTCTTCGTTTTTCTGGTGCTTGCCGCGCAATACGAAAGCTGGTCACTGCCGCTCGCGATTATCTTGATCGTTCCGATGAGTATTCTCTCGGCGCTCATCGGAGTAGTGATCAGGGGGCAGGACAACAACGTTCTTACCCAGATCGGCCTTATCGTTCTCATCGGCCTTGCGGCGAAGAACGCCATCCTTATTGTCGAATTTGCAAGACAGGCGGAGAGCAAGGGCAAGACGCCGATCGAGGCCGCCGTTGAAGCGTGCCGGCTTCGCCTGCGGCCAATCCTCATGACTTCCTTTGCCTTCATCTTTGGAGTTCTGCCGCTCGTGATCGCTACGGGCCCCGGCGCAGAAATGCGTCAGGCGCTGGGCACCGCTGTGTTTTTCGGCATGCTGGGCGTAACTTTTTTCGGATTGTTCCTGACGCCGGTGTTCTACGTTGCGCTGCGCAGTTTTGGCACGCGCCGGAGATACGCCCCTGCTCCGCAGCGTTAGCTGACTCATCAGGGCACGATTGAGGGGGGCGGACGTTTGCCTTCAATACGAAACTCGTGGACGAGATCCTCGTAAGACGACAGTTCGGGAACCCTCGCGAAACTGTGTTTTGCGGGAGTGCTTGCCCAGGCAAGCTTCTCTGCAGTGTTTGTTTCTACAAACGGCTCCACCCAATGATGGTCGTCAAGCACGGGGACGCGGACGTTTACAAACCAGTCCAGTCCGATCGGTCTAGTGAACATCCACGACAGGCACTGAGGACAGAAAAAGTGCATGTCCCGATTCAGTCCACCGAGAATTGGCGAACCTGCTATGACCTCAAATCCATCGGCGGGCACGGCAATCGACAGAGAAAATGCGCTGGCACTCATGCGCTGACACCCCATGCAATGGCAGGCCATTGTCAACAGCGGAGCCTTTGAGATTGCGATCCGAGTCGTGCTACAACGGCAACCGCCGGTCCAGGGCAGATTCCAATCTGACAAGTTGCGCTCCTTTGCCGCATCAGCTCCGACCAAATCTTGGGGCGATCTGCAGGCGTCACCATCCTTCTTCTACAACCCCCTCCGACAGGACGTCGAAAGACTCGTTCTACGGCAGACGTTTCAACGTGGATGCATACAGCTGCCAGCGGTTTACGTAGATTTCCGCAGATCGCTCGTTAGATTTGATGGTCGCTTCGTCAACATCTCGAATCTTGCGTGCAGGCACGCCCACGACCATGGTACCGTCTGAGACGATTGTTCCTTGGCCGACTAGCGTTCCCGCTCCGACCACGCAATTGTCTCCTATTCTCGCGCCGTTAAGTAGAATCGCGCCCATACCGATCAAAGCATTCTTGCCGATCGAACATCCATGAAGAATGGCGTTGTGACCTACGGTGCATCCTGAACCGATCGTGAGAGGGAACCCCGGATCGGTGTGAAGCGTGCAGTTATCCTGAATATTCGTCTTCTCACCAATTTCGATCCATTCGTTATCGCCCCGCAGCACCGCGCCAAACCAAATGCTAGCGCCAGACCCTATCCTTACCCTTCCGATAACAACCGCCGTGTCTGCGACGTAGCAGAGTTCGTGTGCCATTTGGGGGCTCTCTCCATGGACGCTAAACAGCGGCATTTCTTCGCTCGGTGATCTCTACATCAAATCGTGACGCCAGGGGGATATTGAAGCAATCACTTATTGGCCAGTTCAGAAGTATCTAGACGGGTAGCTTCAACAGAAGGATTAGTTCTTCCTCGCACTCCGGGTTTTCTGGATTCGCGATTCGTTTGAAATCCTGAAATCCCATCTGCCGATAAAACTTGCGCGTTCTTTGGTACGGCTCGTAGTCCACGGTGTCTCCTAGGGTGTGGACATACAGCTCGCTCACCTGCGTAGACTGAAGCTCCCTGAGCAATCGATGCAGAAGGCTGCGACCCACTCCCTGGCGGTGAAGGTCGGGGCGAATTCCGATCCAGCCAATCTCGGCCTTGCCCTGATTCACGAAAAACGAAATGAAGCCGACCACCTCCTTATTGCCGTCCTCCGCCACAAACCCGCACTGATAACGCAGATCCGCCTGCATGGAGCGAATTCCCGATCGAGTAAACCAGGCGGGAAGGGCGGTGGCGATTTCCAAGATCCGCTCCAGATCGGCGGATCGCTGATACTCCCGAACAACAATCTCATGCTGCTGCGGCATATCGAGTGCTCTCCGCTCGAAAGAACGCTCGAACGCGTTCAGGATTCTTCTGCAGAAGCCTCAATCGTGAATGAACTGCAAGCTCCAGATCTACAGGCGAACAGATCAGGGATCTCCCTACGCCGTTGTTCTTGACGTCATTCCAAACGAGTTCATCCGGATTGAGCTCAGGCGCATAAGGCGGGAGAAAAGAGAGGCGAAGCTTTCCCCGAGTTGTCGCCACGAACTGCCTGACGAGCTTGGCCCGGTGCGAAGGATGCCCATCCACGATGAGAAAAATGGCTCGCTTCGCCTTGAGGAGAAGTCTCTTGAGAAACTCGATGAAGACTCGCGCATTGACGCCTCTTCGCGTCGTCATAAAGTGAAGCTCGCCGCGGGGGCTATTTGCCGAAATCATGTTCAAATGGAATCGTTGGCCGGTTGCAGGCACCACCGGAGTCTGTCCGCGCTTGTTTGCGAGCATCCGTGGTCCGCATGGTTGCAGTAAGCAGTATCTCGGAGCCACAGGAATGTCTATATACTTATGAACTGGTTAGTAGTGTGAGAAATCTGAGCAAGGCGAAGCGTCAAGCGCTGGATCTGAGGTGCTTCGATGACGATGTCGAACTCGTTAAAGGAGGCCGGCGCCGCGAGCCCATTTATATTTAGAGCCAAGCACCGCAACAGGGATCTCAGTCGAGTAAGGATAGGCGGGTATTCCATGGTCATAAAGATATGCGGAAGCTTCTTCAACCTCGACATCCCCGGCGAGCGATGCGACGATGGGCTTCTGAAACCCCTGTGCCCTCATCTCATTGACGATTTCAGCGACAAGTTTCGCAAATACCATGGGTGGCGTAATAATCGTGTGCCAGTAACCGAGTATGAGTGCATGGATGCGATCGTCCGAAAGGCCGAGTCTGATCGTATTCTTATAGGTGGCAGGCGGTTCGCCCCCAGTGATGTCGACCGGATTACCAGCCGCGCCAAAAGGCGGAATGAATTTGCGAAAGGCGGCATCGAGGTCGTCCGGCATCGCCATGAGCCTTAAGCCATTATCCACGCAGGCGTCTGACAGCAGCACGCCGGATCCCCCGGCGCCGGTTATGATCACAACATTCTCGCCTTTTGGCGTCGGCAGCACTGGGATAGCGCGCGAAAATTCCAGCATGTCACGCAAGCTGCGGGCCCGGATGACGCCGGATTGCCGGAGTACGTCCTCATAGATCTTGTCATTGCCGGCCAGCGCTCCCGTATGCGAGCTGGCGGCTCTGGCGCCGGCCAGCGTGCGACCAGCCTTGAGAACAATGACCGGCTTCTTCTTCGTCACGCGTCGCGCGACTTCCGCAAAGGCACGGCCGTCTTTCAGATCCTCGCAGTGCTGCGCTATGATCTGTGTATTGTCGTCCTGCTCAAAGAAGATGAGAAGGTCATCTTCGTCCAAATCGGACTTATTGCCGAGACCGACGATTGCCGAAACCCCCATTTTCGCCGAGCGGCTGAACCCAATAATGGCCATACCAATGCCACCCGACTGCGAAGAAAGCGCAACCTGACCCTTGACGTCATAGGCCGTGCAGAAAGTCGCGCATAGATTCTTGTGGGTATAGTAGAAGCCGTAGATGTTCGGCCCCATTAGGCGGATTCCATATTTCCGCCCGATCTCCTGAATCTCCTTCTGCCCCTCCACATTGCCGGTCTCTGCGAAGCCCGAGGGAATAAGAATGGCGCCGGGTATTTTCTTCTCGCCGCACTCTACTAGGGCCTGTGCCACAAACTTCGCAGGAATTGCGAATACCGCGATATCAATCTCGCCAGGCACGTCCTTGACCGTTTTGTAGGCCCGGATGCCCAGGATCTCGTCGGCCTTCGGATGGATTGGATAAATCTTCCCCTGGTAGCCACCATTAATCAGGTTCTTCATCACCGAATTACCGATCTTGCCGCCTTCCGAGGAAGCTCCGATCACCGCCACCGCATCGGGCTTCATGATGCGGTTCATCTGACGAACGATGTCCTCCTCCTTCGGCCGGTAGCGGCTCTCCTTCGGCGCGAAATCGACGATGATGCGAACGTCGGCCGCAGTCGCGCTATCGGCCGTCGCGAACACCGGATTGAGGTCCATCTCGACGATCTCGGGAAAATCGCTGACCAGATCGCCGACTTTTTGGATGAGTTCTACAAGGCTATTGCGATTCACCGGGTCGCTACCGCGCACTCCCCTCAGCATCTCCGCGGCCTGGATACCATCGAGCATGGACAGCGCGTCTTCCTTGTTGGTCGGTGCGAGGCGGAAGGTGATGTCCTTCAGGACCTCGACGAGAATTCCACCAAGGCCGAACGCCACGAGCTTGCCAAAACTGGGATCGGTGACGGCTCCGACAATGACCTCCTGACCACCGGCCAGCATCTGCTGAACCTGCACGCCCTCGATCTCGGCCCTGGCATTGTATTTCTTGGCATTGGCGACAATGGTTTCGTACGCTCGAGAGACGTCCTCAGCGTTTTTCAGGCCGACCATTACGCCGCCAGCCTCGGTCTTGTGCAGGATTTCCGGGGAGACAACCTTCAGCACGACCGGATAGCCAATGCCTTCCGCGAGCTTGGCCGCCTCGCGACTCGAGTGTGCGAGCGCTTCCTTCGGCACCGGAATTCCGTAGGCTTCGCAGACGAGTTTACCTTCGGGCGCTGTGAGCGCAGTGCGGCTGGCATGCTTCACTGCATCGAGTACCTTCCGCACAGCGCCCTTATCGGGCGCCGCATTTGGTCCTGCCGGAATTCTGGACGTTTTTGCCTTCGCTGTCCGGTCTGTCATTGCTGCTCCTACACGCTTTATCGGCTGGCTACGTCACGCGGCGGCTTAGCCATCTGCCCAAGCCCAGCTCTACTCGGCTGCAGCGCGCCTGACCTCCCCGAGCGCACCGGAATCCTTGACCTCGCGGATCCGATTGTCGTCGAACTGCAGGACGTCGCGCAGGATTTCCTCGGTGTGCTCGCCAAGCAGCGGCGAGCGCGTCACCTCTGTGGGGCTGTCGGACATCTTGATGGGGTTGCCGACGGTCAGATATTTGCCGCGCGTCGGATGGTCCACTTCGACAATCGTGCCAGTCTTGCGCAAGGACGGTTCCTCGGCGATCTCCTTCATGGAAAGAATAGGCCCACAGGGTATATCGTACTTATTGAGAAGCTCCATGGCCTCGAACTTGTCCTGGGTCATGGTCCACGTTTCAATCGTCGCGAAAATCTCCATAAGACGCGGCAGCCGCGCTTCCGGCGTCGCGTAATCCGGATCGGTGATCCACTGCTCCTTGCCGATCACCTGGCAGATCTTGTCCCACACGGGCGCCTGTGTGATAAAATAGATGTAGGCGTTGGGATCGCTCTCCCATCCCTTGCACTTGAGAATCCACCCCGGCTGGCCGCCACCCGAAGCGTTGCCCGCGCGCGGGACGGCGTCGCCAAACTTGCCATGCGGATACTGCGGATATTCCTTGAGCGGACCATGGGCCAAGCGCTGCTGGTCACGCAGCTTGACGCGGGAGAGATTGAGCACGCCATCCTGCATTGCGGCCAACACTTTCTGTCCCTTGCCCGTCGTGTTGCGCTGGTAGAGCGCACAGACAATGCCTAGCGCCAGATGGAGGCCGGTGCCGCTGTCGCCGATCTGCGCTCCTGTCACCATGGGCGGGCCATCATCGAAACCCGTAGTCGATGCAGAACCGCCTGCGCATTGGGCAACATTCTCGTAGACCTTGCATTCCTCGTAGGGGCCCGGCCCGAAACCCTTCACTGACGCGACAACCATACGCGGATTGAGCACCCGGATGCGCTCCCACCCGAAGCCCATGCGATCGAGCACCCCCGGAGCGAAGTTCTCGACTAGCACATCGCAAGTCTTTACCAGCGCCTCGAGCACCTCCTTGCCCTTCGGATTCTTGGTATCAATGGTGATCGAGCGCTTGTTGTGGTTGAGCATCGTGAAGTAAAGGCTGTCGACATCCGGAATGTCGCGCAACTGGCCGCGCGTGATATCGCCGATGCCGGGTCGCTCTACCTTGATCACGTCGGCACCGAGCCATGCGAGAAGCTGTGTGCATGTGGGACCAGATTGCACGTGGGTGAAATCGAGAACCCGGACTCCATCCAATGCCTTGCCCATTTATTCCTCTCAAAGTTCCTATGTTTGCTGTTGATCCGCACTCCACGGGCCATGACCCGCGCGAATGGTCACTTGTACATGGTCTGCGCCTTGGTGCCCGGGGCGTATTCACGCGGGTCTACCCAAATGTTGATGACGGCAGAGCGGCC
>DATBMX010000329.1:0-5626 GCA_036554625.1 Aestuariivirgaceae bacterium | reverse complement strand
CCGGCCCTCCCTGGCGGCGTAGAAGAGCAGCACCGGCGCATCGAAGACGACCGCATCCACCTGCCTGTCGTTCAGGGCGGCGAATGCTTCCTCGATTTTGGCCACCTCAGAAACATCGGCTCTCAGCTCGCGCAAGGCCGTGGCGGCCGTGCTGCCGCGGGTGGTCGCAACCTTCTTGCCGGGCAGGTCGTCCGGCCCGTTGATGCCGCCCTGGATCTGCTGGACAGTAAGGGTCGCGGCGAGTTGCGCGGTGTAGAACGCCACGAACACGACGCCGACGAACATCCAAAGCACCGTGAAGATGCGCGCGAGCCAGTACCGCGGTGCGTGCTCGGCCTGCGCAACGAGGGTCGTCGCCGCCCAATACATGGCGTACAGGATGCCCGGGTAATAGTGCTCGGTAGGGATGATCCCATCCTTGTGGCGCCGCTCCAGAAACCAGACGATGTGCGCCGGAATGATGATGAGCAGCAGGGCAATGCCGAGCCAGACCAGGATCGCGGACGAGAACAGCAGGCCCAGCAGGTCCCAAAGCGGATTCGAATCGCCATCCTGGCCGCGCCCGCGCACCATGATCTGCAGGCCCGCGTTGAGGATCGGCTGGGAGAAGTCGAACTCGGTTTCGCGCGCCGCGGTTATGGAGATCGCGGCGACGCCCACGTCGGCTTTGCCGCCCCGCACCTGGTCCAGCAAGGTGCGCACGTCCGGGGCGATCTGGAAGCTCGACTGCAGCTTCAGCCTTTCGGCGATCTTGTCCCACAACTCGATGCTGAAACCGGAAAGTGCGCCGCCGGGCTGCTCCACAACCAGCGGGGGCAACACCCGGGTCACGACGCGCATTTTCTGCTGGCCGGGTACCTGCGCCGAAGCCTCAGATAGCGGCGTTACGATGAGCGCCAGCGCCGCAACCAGGCCGCCGATTGCGGCCAATCGAGCCAACCCAAGACGCACCATACGCTTCCTCCCCCGAGGTCCCGTCGCAATCCGGCAGCGTGCTGCCGGCTCAACGCGCTGAAGCGGTGTCGAAGGACCAATAGTCGACCGTGGACCGGGAGGCAATGCACTCGACGACCGCGGCCCGTCACGTCCCCTCGTGTCAGCACCTAATCCGGGAGCACAAGCAGGTCCCGCTTGCGAGGCGCCTCGCTGACCTCGTGCAATTCCGCTGCCGGCGCTTCCACATGGCGTTCGCGCCGAACGCCGGGAAAGATAATGATCTCGGCGCCCCCATCCGAGCCGGACTCGGTCTCCGCCTCTGCCATCTCCCGCGCGGTGCCGGTGCGAAATGGTACGATCTGTGCCATCGATGTCCCCGAGCCGATGGCCGCCACAAGTGCGACCGTTGGTTCCCCTATTGCTCCCAACGCATCACTCGGCGAATCGGGCAAGTTGAGCGCCACAGGCGTTAAGGCCTCGTTAACGTCTTGCAGTATGTGCGCCAAGGCTTTAGCTTGCGCCAAATGCCTGTTTTTGCTGCGTTATTTGTGATCTTGCGTGGGTCTTGCGTGGATCTTGCGTGGGACAAAACAGGGGCGCTACTTGCATAGCAATTAAATGGCTGCGGAGTTTCACATGCCCAATTTGAGCACTGAGCGGGAACGGCTTGAGGCGGCGACGACGAGGCCGTGCGGACAAAGCGTCATCGCTCAAAGAAGCGGGGCGCAGGGCTCACTGACGCCAATGTCGCGTCGCGCCTTCGAAGCAAGAGCCAAGCCGTATCTCGTCTGCGACCAGCCGCGCGACGTCGGGCTCGCCGTGATGGTGCAGCCGACAGGCGGCAAAGCGTTCTACTGCTATACCAGCACGCGCCAGCGCAGCCGATGAAGGCAATGATGCTGGGCAAGGGTAAGCGCAAACCAACACCCTCGTCTGCCAATCGTCTGCACTCGCATCTGCACTCACTGTTCAATTGGGCTGCAATGAGTGACCCATGCGAATCTTCGTCGCCGGGGCGAGCTGAGCAATCGGCCGGCCGCTCGTCGCCGAGTTGGTCCGCCGTGGCCACGAAGTCACGGGGATGACACACTCCCACGCCGGGGCGCGGCACCTCGCCGATATGGGCGCTGCTCCGCAAGGAACGCGCGATAGGTTCCCGCCACACCCTCCCGCAGACCGATTTGAGGGCGCCATCCGAGCGCCCTAAGCTTCTCCGAGTTCATCAATTTGCGGGGCGTGCCGTCGGGCTTGGATAGATTAAGCCGGAGATCTCCCTTGAAGCCAACAGTATCACACACAAGCTGACTCAGCTCGAGGATCGTTACGTCGTCGCCGAAGCCCACGTTGATATGCTCCGGTTCAGAATACTTCTTGATGATATGAACGAGTGCATCCGCACAATCGTCGACATGAAGGAACTCCCGCCTGGGCGTCCCAGTACCCCAGACAACAAGCTCTCGTTGACCGCGCAGCTTTGCCTCATGCGCCTTTCGTATCAGCGCAGCCATGACATGGCTTGTCGTCAAATCGTAATTGTCGCCGGGACCATACAAGTTGGTCGGCATCGCAGAGATGAAGTTGCAGCCATGTTGCTTCCGATAGGCCTGGCAAAGCTTGATGCCGCTAATTTTCGCGATTGCATACCATTCGTTTGTGGGTTCGAGGGGGCCCGTAAGCAGAGCATCCTCCGAAATCGGCTGCGGCGCCAGCTTGGGATAGACACAGGAGGATCCCAGAAAGAGCAGCTTCTCGACTCCGCCTTGCCAAGCAGCGTGGACAATGTTGGTTGCGATCGCGAGGTTCTGGTAGAGGAACTCGGCTGGATAGCTGTCGTTGGCCGAAATTCCGCCGACCCTGGCCGCAGCAACAACAACGGCATGCGGCCGTGCCCTGGCTATCCAACGCTCGGTGGGCACTTGTCTGGTAAGATCAATGGATTGACGATCAGCTATCAGGATCTCGCAGTTCTCGCGGGATAGACGGCGCAGCAGCGCTGATCCCACCATACCGCGATGCCCCGCCACCCATACGCGCTTGCCAGCCAGCGTGTAAGGTGCGCCCAAACGAGCCTCAAGCCCTTTCACCGTTCCCTCAAAGCACCCAAACGAGGGCTCAGCTACTCGATCGGTCATTGCGCCAGCTCTCCAGCTCGACCGCTCTCAGATCGCTGTCTACCATTTCGGCCACCAACTCGGCAAACGTGGTCTTGGGTGTCCAGCCGAGCATCGTCCGGGCTTTGGAGGCGTCGCCCACAAGCTCATGCACTTCGTTCGGCCGGAAATAGCGCGGATCGACGCGCACGAGCACCTTACCCGTCTTGGTATCTATGCCGACTTCGGCCACGTCTTGTCCTCGCCACTCGATGGTGCGCCCCACGTGGGCAAAAGCGCGCTCCACGAATTCGCGCACCGAATGGGCTTCGCCGGTCGCCAAGACGTAATCGCCAGGCTGCTTTTGCTGTAGCATAAGCCACATCCCTGCAACAAAATCGCGCGCGTGGCCCCAATCGCGCCTAGCGTTGAGATTGCCGAGATGGAGCTGCTCTTGCAGTCCGCGGTCGATCGCCGCTACGGCCCGCGTAATCTTGCGGGTTACGAAGGTTTCGCCGCGCAGGGGGCCTTCATGGTTGAATAATATGCCGTTGGAGGCGTGGAAGCTGTAAGCTTCACGGTAGTTGATTGTGATCCAATAAGCATAGAGCTTTGCCGAGGCATACGGCGAGCGGGGATAGAAAGGTGTCGTTTCCCGCTGAGGAACCTCCTGCACTTTGCCATACAGCTCTGACGTCGAGGCTTGATAAAATCTAGTCCTGTCTCCGATCCTGAGGATGCGGATGGCTTCAAGGAGGCGCAGAGTACCCAAGGCGTCGACGTTGGCTGTGTACTCAGGGGTCTCGAAACTTACCTGCACGTGGCTCTGGGCAGCGAGGTTGTAAATTTCTTCAGGCTGATGCTCCTGTATAAGACGAATAAGATTTGTGGCGTCGGTCACATCGCCATAGTGCATGAAGAAGCGCGTCTCGTGCTCGTGCGGGTCAAAGTACAGATCGTCGACTCGCGTAGTGTTGAAGGATGATGACCGCCGCTTGATACCGTGGACAATGTAGCCTTTGTTCAGCAACAACCTGGCAAGGTAAGCCCCGTCCTGACCCGTGATGCCAGTAATGAGGGCAGTTTTGCGCGACATTTCCTTTTCCACCCGACCTGAGCCCCCTCCCTCCATTTGGAAGTATGATCCTGGGTCATTTGTGCCTAGCCCGATCATTTGACCACCGGGAGCGACAAGTTCTAGCTTTCCCGATCAGTGGCGGCGGTATGCTGCAGCCAAGGATCGTGCGCGCTCGTCGGGGTGGCAGATGGCAGATCGCGCTGCGAGCGAAAAGTAATGCATTCGACCCGCAGGTCAACTTTTTGTCGAAACCCACCGCCGAGGCCCGTCAAGGAATCCTGACCCAGGATCCTTCCGGGCGGTCGCAGCGGGCGGGCAGGGCTGCCCTGTCTTCCGCCACAGCCGCAGAGTGCTTTTCTCCCGAGCGCATGGCGCGTATTCTCTCCAGTCGGTCCGCGACCCGTGGAAAAGGCCGAATGAAATCATCGCAGGCACTGCAAATGGGACTGCACCTGCATCAGCGTGGCAAGCTCGACCAAGCTGAGTCTCACTACAGGGCGGTCCTGACTGCGCAGCCAACGCATTTCGATGCCATGCATCTGCTCGGGCTTCTGCAATTTCAGCAGGGTCGCCATATCGAAGCGCTCGATCTTATGAGCGCAGCCCTGCGATTGAAGCCCAACGCGCCCGCCGCCCTGTCGAACCTGGGACTGGTTTTTGCAGCGTTGGGGCGACTTGAGGAGGCACTGGCAAGCTTTGACAAGGCACTCGCCATCAATCCTCGCAATGCCGAGGCCCACAACAATCGCGGCAACCTGCTTCTGCATCTCGCACGCTTCGAGGAAGCCTTAGCGTGTTTCAACAAGGCGCTCGCGATCAAGCCTCACGATTTTGAGGCTCTTCACAATCGCGGCAAGGTGCTCCTTGCCCTCGAGAGGGCTGCATCAGCGCAGGCGAGCTTCGAGGAAGCGCTCGCGCTCAGGCGTGACAATCCCGAGGCCCACTACAACCATGGCAACGCGCTTCTAGGCCTCAAGCGGCCCGCGCAGGCGCTGGCGAGTTTCGACAAAGCGCTCTCACTCGATCCCGATTTTGTCGAAGCCCTCAACGGTCGCGGCAATGCGCTCCTCGGCCTCAAGAGGCCCGAAGAGGCATTGGCGAGCTTCGATACGGCGCTGGCGGTCAAGCCCGACTACGCCGAGGCCCTCAGCAACCGCGGTAATGCGCTCGCCGATCTGAAGCGCTCCGAGGAGGCGTTGGCGAATTTCGACAGGGCGCTGGCGATCAAGCCCAATTTTGCAGAGGTTTTCTACAACCGTGGCAAAACGCTTCTAGGACTCGATCGGTGGGAGGAGGCACTAGCAAGCTTCGACAGGGCGCTAGCGATCAAGCCCCACTTTGCCGAAGCTTTCTTCAGCCGTGGCAACACTCTCCTAGGCCTCGATCGCTTGGAGGAGGCACTAGCAAGCTTCGACAAGGCGATCGCTATCAGACCCAACTACACCGAAGCCTTCTACAACCGCGGTGTTTTGCTCATGAGCCTCAAGCGGCCCGCGGAGGCGCTGGCGACTTTCGACAAGGC
>DATBMX010000316.1:0-4012 GCA_036554625.1 Aestuariivirgaceae bacterium | reverse complement strand
GCGATCCTGTCCAGCTCGAACGCTATATGGCGGAGGCCGTGGTCGTTTCCGGCAAGAGTCCTGTTCTCATCGACAGCTACCTGTCGGACGCCATCGAGGTCGATGTCGACGCGCTTTGCGATGGGCGCGATGTCTTCGTCGCCGGGGTTATGGAGCACATCGAGGAAGCGGGCATTCATTCAGGCGACAGCGCCTGCGCGCTTCCCCCCCATTCGCTCCGCCCTGAGATGATCGCCGAGCTGGAGCGTCAGACAGGCGAGCTTGCCAGGGCGCTCGATGTCATCGGGCTGATGAACGTTCAGTTCGCGCTCAAGGACGGTGATGCCTATGTTCTGGAAGTGAATCCCCGCGCGTCGCGCACCGTGCCCTTCGTCGCCAAGGTCATCGGCGAGCCGATCGCCAAGATTGCAGCGCGGCTGATGGCGGGCGAGAGCCTTGCAAGCTTCAACTTGACGGGGCGCAAGCTCGACCACGTCGCCGTCAAGGAAGCCGTCTTCCCATTCAACCGCTTTCCCGGCGTCGACACATTGCTGGGACCGGAAATGCGCTCCACCGGCGAGGTGATGGGTCTCGATCGCGACTATGCCGTCGCCTTCGCCAAGAGCCAGCTCGGCGCCGGATCACGCGTTCCCGTCGAGGGAACGGCCTTTGTCTCCGTCAAGGATTCCGACAAGCCCCGCATTCTTCCCGCCGTCAGGCGTCTTCATGAACTGGGCTTCCGTATCATCGGCACGGGGGGCACCCAGCGCTATCTCGCAAGCCATGGCGTGCCGAGCGAAAAGATCAACAAGGTTCTCGAAGGCAGGCCGCATATCGTGGATGCCCTCAAGAACGGCGAGGTGCATCTCGTGTTCAACACGACGGAGGGTCAGGCAGCCATAGCCGATTCGGCGTCGATCCGACGTGCCGCGCTCATTGCCAAGATCCCCTATTACACCACCCTGTCCGGCTGTGTGGCTGCGACCAAGGCCATTGCCGCGGTCAAGGCGCAGACTCTCGACGTTCGCCCGCTCCAGGCCTATCGTTCCGCCGCCGGACCGCCCCGCATCGCCTAAGTAGCTGATTTGCGATGCTTTGCGACGGCGTGCCCCGACAATCTTGAAAAATGCTTAAGGTCGGACTATTGTCTTTTTCGGCGGGAGGCCTCTTTGAGGCCTCCCGTGGTTGTTAAGGCAAGCGGGTTTGGTTTTCGGGCTCGACTGAGCGCGGCCAGCCAGGTTTCCGACACCAATTGGATGACATTAAAGGCCCGGCTGGGGACTGTCCTGCCGGTTCAAGACAAGCTGACGGATTGTGAAGATGGACAAGGTTCCAATGACCGCGACCGGCCACCAGGCCATTCTGGACGAGATCAAGCATCTCAAATCCGTGGAACGTCCTCGAATCATCAAGCTGATCACCGAGGCGCGCGCCCATGGCGATCTTTCCGAGAATGCCGAGTACCACGCCGCCAAAGACCAGCAGGGGTGGATCGAGGCCCGCGTTGCCGAGCTCGAGGACAAGGTTTCGCGCGCGGAGGTGATCGACGTCACCAAGCTTTCGGGCGACACGGTAAAATTTGGCGCCTTTGTAGCGCTGGTCGACGAGGACTCCGATGAGGAATCGGTCTATCAGATCGTCGGCGAATTCGAGGCAGACGTGAAGAAGGGGAAGATCTCCGTCACCTCCCCCATTGCCCGCGCCATCATCGGCAAGAAAAAGGGCGATTCCGTCGAGGTGATGACGCCGGGCGGGGGCAAGAGCTACGAGATCGTCAGGATCAGGTATAAGTGAGCCCTATATAGGTGAATGACGCGAGATCACGCGTTATCGCGCTTCAATGCCGACACCTGTAGCCAATGGAATAACAACCCTGCGGCAAGACCCCAGAAGGCGGAGCCGATCTGGAATACGCTCACGCCCGAGGCCGTGACCAGAAAGGCGATGAGCGCTGCTTCGATATGCCTGGGCTCGCGCACCATGGCGGGAATCGCATGGAGGAGCGGCCCCAAGAGTCCCAGGCCCGCAATCGCCGTGATGAGCGCGCTGGGCAAGGCCGTTAGCACTTCCACCATGGTCGCTGAGAACAGGCCAAGCAACATGTAGATGGCGAAATAGGGCTGTGCCACGCGCCAGCGCTGCTTTGGGTCGGGATGGCAGTCGGGTCCCGTGCACAGGGCCGCCGTCAGCGCCGCCATGTTCACCGCATGTGAGCCGAAAGGCGCGAGCACGACCGAGGTGATTCCCGTTGTCCACAGGGCGGCCCTGACGGGCGGCTCATAACCCGCCTGCCGCAGCACCGCAAATCCCGGCAGATTCTGTGACGCCATGGTGACGAGATACAGCGGCAGGCCGATTCCTATGAGGCTTGCCGCGTTAAACTCCGGCGTCGTCCACCTGAGCCAACTGATCTCGACCTTGCAACAAGAAGGATCCATGCTGCCGGAGGCCGCGGCGAGCAAGACTCCCGCCGCCACCGCCGCCGGCATGGCGAGAGTGGGGCGCCACAGCCTTAGTCCGAAATAGAGCATGATCGCTGGCGCCACCAGCGCCGGACTTGCGACGAGAGCGCCCGGCACATTGAGGCAATATCGCAGCAGCACCCCGGCCAGCATGGCCGCAGCAACCGGCGGTGGGATTTTCTCGATCAGCCGGGTGAGAGGCTTCACCGCAGCTGTGGCGCACATGAGCACGCCAGCGAGCAGAAACGCGCCGAGGGCTTCCTCGAATCGCGTGCCGGCAGCGCTCGTCGCCACCAGTACCACTCCGGGGGTCGACCAGGCGGTGATCACCGGCATTCGGTAGCGCGTCGACAACAGAAGCGTCGTGACGGCCATGCCGAAGCACAGGGCCGCGACCCATGAGGCGCTCTGCTCCTCGTTCGCGCCAAGCACGCGCGCGGCTTCCACCACCAGCAGCATGGTGCTGCCGAAGCCAACGATGACTGTGGTGAAGGCTGCGACGATGGTCTGTGCCGGGACGGGCGCAATGAGCGCGCCTGGTGCCGACTCACGCAGCTCCTCCGTCTTCAAACGGACGGGCCTCCCTCAGGCCTGAGCGGCACGCCTGGCTGATACTTCGAAACGCGCAAGGTCAGTGTCGTCTTGACGCTGTCGACATTTGGCGCCTTGGTGAGATCGTTGATTACGAATTCCTGGGCCGTGTGCAGATCCTTGGCGATGCATTTGAGGAGAAAGTCGACCTCGCCCGATAGCATGTAGCACTCGCGCACGATCGGCCACTGCCGTACCCGCTCCTCGAAGGCCACGAGATCCGCCTCGGCCTGGCTGTGCAGGCCGACCATGGCGAACATGGTGAGTTCAAAGCCGAGCTTTTCAGTCTGCAGCATGGCGCGGTAGCCGACGATGAGCCCCTGCTCTTCCAGGGCCCGCACGCGCCTGAGGCAAGGCGGGGGCGATATTCCTGCCCGGCGGGCCAGCTCGACATTGGTGATCCGTCCATCCCTTTGAAGTTCATAGAGGATGCGCCAATCCGTCTGATCGAGTTTGAAGGCGGGAGCCATGGTGAGGGAATTTTGCGCTTTCTGATGGATTCAGCAATAAAATTTCGCGCTCTGGATAAGTTCAGGAAAACATTTGAGCATCTGGTCAAATTAGCTATGTTCCGGCGGCATGGATCGAGCTGCGCTCCATCACCATCTTAGAGGCTGGGAGCTTGAGGAGCCGCTATGACGAAACACAGCAAATTGGTGATTTTGGGCTCGGGGCCGGCCGGCCTCACCGCCGCAATATATGCCGCGCGCGCCCTGCTCAAGCCTCTCCTGATCGAGGGAATCCAGCCCGGCGGACAGATGACGATCACCACCGATGTGGAAAACTATCCCGGCTTCGCCAATGTGATCCAGGGCCCTTGGCTCATGGAGCAGATGAAATTGCAGGCGCTTCATGTCGGCACGGAGTTTGTGACGGATCACATCTCTGAGGCCAATCTCGGCAAGCGCCCCTTCGAGCTCAAGGGCGACTCTGGCGCCATCTACACGGCCGAGAGCCTGATCATCGCCACCGGCGCCCAG
>DATBMX010000287.1:0-3340 GCA_036554625.1 Aestuariivirgaceae bacterium | reverse complement strand
TCAATCAGCTGACGGATTGGGCCTACGCGGTAGAGGGCCTCATGCCCTTCCGATCCATCGTTCCTGAGCATCCAGAGTTCACTTACCGTCACGTTCCGGTCCGCGGACTGTTCGAGTTGCGCCGCCTCGTCGGTGAATTGGAACGCGTGCTGCCGGATATTCGCTGTCCCGTAACAATCCTTCAGAGCACGGACGATCCCATGGTGGATCCGGAGGGCGCTTCGCTCATCCATAACAAGCTTGCATCAGCGAAGAAGTCGCTCCACATGATAGAATCGCCGGGACATGGAATCCTGCATGAAAACAGTGGGAACAGCTGGGACATGATCATTTCATTCCTCAACCATCTTTCCTCATCGCTCGCTGGCACGCCCCTTTCGCGCAAGGATGAAATGCCGGTGGTGAACAACCACGACGATTTCTCGTGGCGCAGGACGTTTCGCACCCGTCGGTTGACAGGGGCCTTGCCACGGTCCTTGGAGCCGTTCCTAAGATCGTTTAAATCGAGATTGCAGGAAGAGCCCAAGCCTGTCGCCAAGCCTTGGGACGCCATCGAAGCATGGGAAAAGTTCTATCCTCCCGGCGTTCGGTGGCATGCGACGATCGAGCCAAGGCCGCTCCCCGTCCTCCTCGACACCGCGGTCCAGACTTATTCCGACAAGATCTGCATGAGTTTTCGCGGGAAGCATTATCGCTATCGGGAGGTCGGCCGGCTCGTGGATCGCGCTGCCAAGGGCTTTCAGAAGCTCGGCGTGGGTAGAGGCATTAAGGTCGGACTCATACTTCCCAATTGTCCCTATTCCATCATTTGCCTGTATGGCGTTCTCAAGGCCGGCGGCATCGTCGTAAACATCAATCCTCTCTATTCGGTCCACGAGATCGAGCAGCAGATCGCTGATTCCGGCTGCCGGGTACTCGTCACCCTCGATGTCGAACCGCTTTACGAAAAGGTCTCGGACCTTGCACGCGAGGGGGGTCCGATCGAGAACATGATCGTCTGCCGCATGAAAGGCGTGCTGCGCTTCACCGAAAAGCTGGCGTTCGGGCTGTTCAGGGAAGTCGCATCCGTATCGGAAGACGAACGGCACATGTTCTTCGAACATTTGATCGCAAATGACGGGCTCGTGAAAATGCCCGACATCGATCCGGTCAAGGACGTTGCAGTCCTGCAATATACCGGCGGGACGACGGGCTATCCCAAAGGCGCCCAGCTGACGCATGCCAATCTTTATGCGAACGCCGCCCAACTCGCTCTATGGGCTCCCGAGGTTGAGCATGGAGTAGAGAAATGCGTCGCTGTCCTGCCACTGTTCCATTCCTTCGGCATGACGGGTGTCATGAACCTCAGCATCTGGATCGGTGCCGAGATGATCCTTTTGCCCAAATTTCAAGCAGCAGAGGTCTTGGATACCATAGCGCGCGAGCGAGCGACTATCTTCATCGGCGTTCCTACCATGTACTCCGCCCTAATCGCCTCGGAGAAGATTGCCCAGTATGATCTCTCGAGCCTAAAGGTTTGCATTTCGGGGGGAGCTGCCCTCGCGGCAGAGCTGCAGCAGCGTTTCGAGGCCCTCTCCGGCTGTAAGCTTGTCGAAGGATATGGCTTGAGCGAGGCAAGCCCCGTATGCACGATCAATCCGTTGAGCGGGGGCAGGACAGGATCCGTCGGACTTCCCCTTCCTGGAACTCTGATCGAGATCGTTTCGCTCGAGAACCCCGAGCGCGTTCTCGGCATGGGCGAGCGCGGCGAAATTTGCGTGCGCGGACCGCAAGTCATGCTGGGCTATGCCAATCGGGCGAAGGAAAACATCGATATTTTCCTGGGAGGGCGACTGCATACGGGAGATGTGGGCTATCTCGACCGGGACGGATATCTTTTCATCGTTGATCGAATCAAGGACCTGATCATAAGCGGCGGCTTCAATGTCTATCCGCGTCAGGTAGAAGAGGTGATCCACGCTCATCCCTCAGTCGAGGAAGTGGCGGTATGCGGCGTCGCTGATCCGCATCGCGGAGAGATCGTGCAAGCCTTTGTCAAGCTGCGCCAAGGCGCAAACCTGACCGCCGCGCAGCTGCGCGAGTTCTGCAAGAGCAAATTGGCGCCATTTCAAGTGCCAAGGCGTATCGAGTTTCGCGAATCTCTCCCAAAAACGCCCATAGGAAAGGTTTCGAAAAAGCATCTCCTCGCTGAAACGCTAGCGGGGTCGCAGGGGGATCCTGCCATGAGCACGCAATAGGCGGATGGGAATCAGGAGGTGAAGGTGAAGAACGTCGTCGTTGCCGGTTATGCCCGCTCTCCCTTTACTCCGGCCGTGAAAGGCGAACTCGCCCGGGTGCGTCCTGATGAACTCGTCGCCCAAGTCATTCGAAGCCTGATCAACAAGACGGGCATCGAAGCCCATGAGATCGAAGATCTGATTTTGGGCTGCGCTTTTCCCGAAGGGGAACAGGGTCTGAACATGGCCCGTTCGGTGGTCTTTCTTGCCGGCCTGCCGATCACGGTCGCGGGAGCGACGATCAACCGTTTCTGCGGCTCATCGATGTATGCAATTCACATGGCCGCCGGTGCCATTCAGATGAATGCAGGGGCGGTTTTCATCTGCGCCGGCGTAGAGTCCATGACCCGGGTGCCGATGATGGGTTTCAATCCCATGCCTCATCCCGGCCTGTGCGAGTCATATCCACAGGCCAATGTGACCATGGGGGAGACGGCCGAGAATGTCGCGATCAAGTACCAGATCACGCGTGAACGGCAGGAGGCTTTTGCGGTGGAATCGCATAGGCGCGCCGCGACCGCGCAAGCAAGCGGCCGTTTCAAGGATGAATTGGTGCCGATCACGGTGAACAGCTCCATGGTTAGCGCTGACGGCTGCATTCGCCCCGATACGACTGCGAAGAACCTGGCGACGCTCAAACCGGCTTTCGACGAGCATGGCACCGTGACGGCAGGAACATCATCCCCCTTGACCGATGGAGCGGCGGCCACGTTGATCTGCAGTGAAGACTACGCGAAGAGCCATGGTCTCAAACCGCTCGCAGCGATCAGGAGCATCGCGGTTGCGGGCTGCGCACCCGAGATCATGGGCATAGGACCGGTTCCGGCCTCGCGAAAGGCGCTGGAAAGAGCCAATCTTTGTGCAGGTGACATTGATCTGGCCGAAGTCAACGAGGCCTTCGCCTCTCAGAGCATCGCCGTACTGCAGGAACTCGGACTTGATCATGCCAAGGTGAACTTAGACGGCGGCGCCATAGCGCTTGGCCATCCGCTCGGCGCAAGCGGCGCACGCATCACGGGCAAGGCGGCAAGCCTTCTCAAGCGAGAGGGCGCAAATTTCGCTCT
>DATBMX010000149.1:0-4093 GCA_036554625.1 Aestuariivirgaceae bacterium | reverse complement strand
ATGGGCGTCAGGGAAAGCCGTCCGAAGCCGTGGCGGACGAGGCGGTTCTGGCGTTCCGCGAGCATCACGCCTCGGGTGCGGCAGTCGAATTGCACCTCGCCGATCAGCTTCTGCTGCCGCTCGCCATCGCCGCTGGGCCCTCCGCCTTCACCATGGCACGTCCGACAGCGCACCTCGCTACCAATGCCTGGACGATTGAGCAGTTCGGTCTGGCCAAGATCACGGCCGAGCCGGACCTCCTTACCCGAGTGCAGGTGCTGCCATTGCCAACAAAGGCGGGTTGAGCCAGCACGTTTTGGTCAACGCACTCGCCGATGCCCTAGCGAGGATCGCGATTGCCCCCTATGCTCGATTTGATCTGACGCAAGGCCCGGGCCCTTGGGAGATTCTAGTTTTGCAGTGATCCTTTGTTGAAATGGGCTGGTGGTTGATGACATGAAACGACAAAAAATTCCCCCTGCTGGAAGTCCATTGGTTGGCGGCCCGCACGAGCGGCGTATTCTCGGCCGAGCCCAGGATGAGGGGGTCGACGACCCCTATAAGCTACGGCGGAAATTGCCCGAGCCCACACGGTGTCCGGCCTGCGGAGCCGTCTATCACGAGGGGCGTTGGCAATGGATGGATCGTCCTCCAGCCGATGCGCATGAGGAGCTTTGCCAAGCCTGTCACCGCATCAACGACGAATATCCCGCTGGTATCGTCACCCTGAAGGGCCCGGTGGTCAGACAGCACGAGGAGGAAATCATCAATCTGGCGCGCAACCTCGAGCAGGCTGAGAAGCAGGATCATCCACTCAACCGCATCATGGCGATTGATAAGGAGGAGCCGGATACCCTCATTATCACCACCACGGACGTCCACTTGCCACGGCGGATTGGGACCGCGGTTCACCACGCCTTTCACGGCGATCTCAAGTTGCACTTCGATGAGGACAGCTATTTCATCCGCGTCGACTGGACACGCGAGACCTAAGCGTGTTGCTGCCAGCTCGATTCGGCTGATCCCTAATGCTTCACTGGTGGAGAGTCTAAATGTTGCAGATACCCTTGCAGATCACCTTTCACGGCATGGAACCGTCGCCAGCAGTCGAGGCGCGGATCAGGGAAAAGGTCGCGAAGCTCGAGCACTTTGATAACCGGATCGTCGGGTGCAAGGTCGTTGTCGAGGCGCCCCACCGACATCACCACAAGGGCAAGCTCTACAATGTCCGCATTGATCTCAGTGTGCCGGGGAAGGACATCTTCATCGGTCATACCGGACCGCAGAACCATGCCCACGAGGACATCAATGTCGCCATTCGCGACGCCTTCAACGCGGCAGGCCGGCTGCTCGAGGATCATGCCCGGCGCATGCGCGGCGATGTGAAGAGCCATATGGCACCCGTGCATGGCAAGGTCTTGCGCCTGGGTGAGGACTACGGGTTTGCGCAGACCCAAGATGGTCAAGAGGTATATTTCCACAGAAACAGCGTGGTCGATGACGCTTTTGATAGGTTGAAAATCGGCAGCGAAGTCCGCCTGGTGATCGCGGAGAGCGAAGGCGTCGAAGGCGCGCAGGCAAGCACCGTGACCCCGATCGGCAAGCACCACATCGTTGAGTAATGCGGCCGCAAGTCGGCGCTAATGCCTACCATGTCGAGCGAGATCATACCGGTCGGACAGAGGAAGGCTCCAGCAGGTTGGAACGTGCTCGTAACCTTGGCCGAGCCGACCTACCGGCCCGCGCGCAATCTGCTCGCAAGATGGGGCCGGCTTCAACGAACCGATTACTACAACGTGGCCACCATGGCGGTCGCTGATCCGGCCGCTTTCCTTCGCGAGTTTGGCGCCGCGGTCGAACAGTCTCCCGGCATCCTCAATGCCGTGTCCCACGTCGTGCCCTTTGAGCACATGTTCGATTTCAAGGATCCGGCGGAGTTTGAGACGAAGGCACGCGAGGTTGCCCTCTCCTATGTGCCGCAGCTTTTGGGCAAGTCATTCCATGTGCGCTTCCATCGGCGCGGACTGAAGGGAACGATCTCCACCCCGACCGAGGAGCGGTTTCTTGATGAAGCTCTGCTTGCAGCTTTGACGACCGCGGGTTCCCCGGGCCGGATTAGCTTTGAGGATCCGGACTGCGTACTCCTGATCGAGACCGTGGGCCAAAGGGGTGGGCTTGCGCTTTGGACGCGCGAGGAGCTGAAGCGCTATCCCTTCCTCCCCGGTTAAGGCGAGCCGTGGCTTAGAAAGCAGCGGCCCCGGACACATGGATGACTGACAAATATGGAGCCTCGCCAAGACGGCATCACCCTATTTCTCTGTGGCGACGTCATGCTTGGGCGCGGCATCGACCAGATCATGCGTTATCCAAGCGACCCGACACTTTACGAGTCGTATGTCACCTCAGCCCTCGGCTATGTCGAGCTTGCGGAGAGAGCCAATGGGCCGATTCCGCGAAAGTGTTCCTTTGACTATGTCTGGGGCCAAGCCCTTGGCGACCTTGACGCGGCGCGCCCCGCGGCGCGCATCATCAACCTTGAAACCAGCATCACGACCAGCATGAGCCCGGTGCCGAAGGGCATAAATTACAAGATGCACCCGGGCAATGTTTCCTGCCTCAAGGCGGCCAAGGTCGATTGTTGCGTGCTTGCCAATAATCACGTTCTAGACTGGGGGCGAGAGGGTCTGCTTGAGACCTTATCGGTATTGCGGCGGGAAGGTCTTGCCGTTGCCGGGGCAGGGATTGGACTCGCGGAAGCCGAGAAACCGGTTGAGATCACATTGGCATCAGGTGCACGGCTTCTCGTGTTCGGCATTGGGTCGACGTCAAGCGGCATCCCGCGTGGCTGGGCGGCGCGGCAAGACCGATCGGGTATTTGGCTGCTTTCCGACCTTTCACCGGCGACCGCGCATCGGACGGCCGAGCGTATTCTTGCCCTGCGAAAGACCGGCGACCTGATCGTCGTCTCCATCCATTGGGGATCAAACTGGGGCTATGAGGTCCCCGAAGAGCAGCGCTCCTTCGCTCACGCTCTGATCGATGCCGGTGCCTGTGACCTGCTTCACGGGCACTCCTCTCACCACCCACGCCCCTTGGAAGTCTACAAAGGAAAGCTCGTGCTTTATGGCTGCGGAGATTTCATCACAGACTATGAAGGAATCTACGGCTATGAGCAGTATCGCGGGGATCTCGCGCTTGCCTATCTCGCCCGTTATTCGGGGGAGGGTGCCTTGATTGAACTCACGCTTGCGCCCTATCAGACGTATCGGTTCCGGCTGCGACGGGCGTCCAAAAAGGATACGCAGTGGCTCCAATCCACGCTTGATCGTGAGTGCGCGCCCTTCGGCACCCATATTGCGCTCAAGGACAAGCGTCTTGCTGCGGCATGGCAATAGGTTGGAGCGGTTGATATCATGACTGGCCAGTGCCATTCCGCTGCGCATCAAGGTGCAACTCAAGAGGGAAGAAGGCCGTGACGACGCTTTCGCTGTTGCCGAACCCCCTGAAGAGGCTCTTTGCCAAGATCGATGCCGCCGCGACGAGCGACCGTTCGCTCGAGCTCGCCTTGGATCATTGGCGGGTCAAGCGCGGCAACCGGGTGCTGCCGAAGCTTTCCGACATGGACATGCAGCAGCTCGGACCTTTGGCATCCAAGCTGTTTCTGTTCGAGCGCTGCGACGAGGACGACTGGGCCCTGCGATTTGCTGGCAAGGATGTGGAGACCCTGTTGCAGCCAGGCTCTGCCGGCGCAAGACTTTCCACCCTCGGCAATCGGCGTCTCGCCGTCCGCCTGCGGCATCTATTCCAGCTCGTGGCGCAAACCGCCGAGATCATCTCCGCGAGCTATATCGCTCACGATCAATCGGGCGAGATTCTGGTCGCGCCGCTCAGCACCGACGGCAAGGGGGTCGGCGCGGTGTTCGGTGGAATCGTCACGCGCCTCGGCGCCAAGCCGTCGCTGGCAGCCAAACCTTAGGAAGGCCTTTCCGGCTTGCGGGGACGCGCGCGTCTCGCCGGAGCTTTGGCCTTTTTCCGCTTCGCTGCACCTTTCGGTTTGCCCGCCACCGGCTTTCCAGGCTTCGCCTTGGCCATGGGCTTTTCAGGCTTCGCTTTG
>DATBMX010000418.1:0-5448 GCA_036554625.1 Aestuariivirgaceae bacterium | reverse complement strand
GCGCGTCGCCGTTGTCGCCGACACGGATGAGGACTTCCTGGGCGTGTTCTTCGGCTGCCAATATGCCGGGCTCATTCCCTGTCCCTTGCCTTACAATATCTATCTTGGCGGCAAGGACGCCTATGTGGCGAAGATCGCCGCGATGATGGCCTGCGCCAGGCCGGCCCTGGCCGTCACGCCTGTCGAACTCGCCCCGCATGTCGCGAGCGCCGCTAGCGCGGCGCGAGTCGGACTCGTGTGCACGCATGCCGAATTGGCCGGCGTCGCGGCGAGCGATGTGGCGATCAGGCCTTTCACCGCGGAAGAAGCCGCCTATGTGCAATATTCCTCCGGCTCGACATCGCAGCCCAAAGGCGTCTTGATCACGCAGCGTTCGATCACGTCCAATGGGCGCGCGATCCTGCAGCATGGGCTCAAAACGACACAAAAGGATCGGGCCTTCTCCTGGCTGCCTCTCTACCACGACATGGGGCTCGTCGGGTTCTGCATCGCGCCGATGATGGGGCAGGTGAGCACCGATTATCTCGCCACGACGGCCTTTGCCCGCCGGCCGGCGCTGTGGCTCAAGCTCATGTCGGAGAACCGCTCGACGGTGACCTATTCGCCTTCCTTCGGCTATCAATTGGCGGGGCGCAGGATCAATGGCGAGGCAGCAAGCATCGATCTATCGGCGCTGCGGGTTGCGGGAATTGGCGGCGATATGGTGCGCGCCGATGTTCTCGAAGAGTTCGCCCAGCGGATGAAGGTCGCCGGTTTCTCGCCCAAAGCGTTCCTGCCGAGCTATGGCATGGCGGAAGCCACGCTGGCGGTGACGTTCGCCGAGCTCGAAAAGGCGGTGGAGGTCGATCATATCGACAGGCTCACGTTCAAGCATTTCGGACGCGCCGTGGCCGTGAACAAGAGCAAGCGCGGGCAGGAAGCCGCCCGATCCTTCGTCGTCTGCGGAAAGCCTCTGCCCGGCCATGAGCTTCGCGTCGTCGACGACCAGGGACGGGCGTTGCGCGAGCGCCAAGTGGGGCGCATCGTCATCAAGGGCCCGAGCCTCATGGGCGGCTATTTCGGCGATGCGGAAGCAACGGCAGGCGTGATGCGCGCCGGCGGCTATATGGACACGGGCGACATGGGCTATCTTGTCGAAGGCAAGCTCGTCGTCACCGGACGGGCCAAGGAATTGATCCTGCACAACGGACGCAATATCTGGCCGCAGGACATCGAATGGGCGATCGAACGAATCGAACCTCTGCGCAGCGGCGACGTCGCCGCTTTTGCCGTGGAAGATCCGCACGGCGAAGACCAGGTCGTGGCGCTGGTGGAATGCCGGTTGGCGAGCCGGGCGGAACGCGAAAACCTGCGCCAGCAGGTGAAGGCGGCCGTTCTCAGGTCCTGCGGAGTGAATTGCGAGGTCGTGCTCGTGGCGCCGCGCAGCCTGCCCTTCACCTCCTCGGGCAAGCTGTCGCGGATGCAGGCCAAAGCGCTCTATCTCGCCGGCGACATCGCGGAGATCAGCAGCGAGAGACGGCGGGTGGGCATGTTGCGGGTCGCAGCGGCCCATTGAGGCCGCGGCTCATCGAAAGCGGCAGAGCGAGATGCAGCCTGTAGCGATCACAGGAGTGACCGGTTTCATCGGGCGGCATGTTGCCCGAGAACTCACCAACAGGGGCTTGCCGTGGCGCGGTCTCGTGCGCAATGCGGGAAAAATCGGCCGTCTCGGACTGGCGCAAGGCGAAATCGCCGAAGGCACGCTCGAAGACGAAGCGGCGCTCCAGCGGCTCTGTGAGCGGGCAGGAGCGGTGATCCATTGCGGCGGCAGCATCGCCGGCTTCCGCCGCAGAGATTTCTTCCTGACCAATGTGGCAGGCACGGAAAGGCTTGCGCGGGCGGCCCGCCGTCAGAGCGTCGCGCGTTTCGTGCATGTGTCTTCGCTTGCCGCCAGAGAGCCCGGACTATCGGCCTATGCGGCGAGCAAAGCCGAAAGCGAAGAGGTGCTTCGGCGCGAGGCCCAGGAAATGGCCTGGGCCGCTGTCCGGCCGCCGGCCGTCTATGGCCCGGGGGATGAAGCGACCATTCCTCTGATCAGGGCGCTGACATGGCCCATGGCCTTCGTTCCCGGCCACAAGTCGAGCCGGCTTTCGCTGATCTACGCTTCCGATCTCGCCAAGGCCCTCGTTCACCTGGCGGTCAGTGATCCATCGACGGGCAAGGTCTATGAGGTCGATGATGGCAAGCCGCGAGGTTACACATTCCCTGATATGGCCGCGATGGCGGCCGCGGTCACCGGGGCCAAGCCGCGCGTGGTATTTGTGCCGCGGTCAATTCTTATTGTCCCCGCCTGGGCGTCCCTGATCGCCGGCTGGGCGAGGGGGCGGGCCAGCATCTTTGCGCCCGGTAAACTTGGTGAATTATACCATGGCGACTGGGTGGTTAACCCGAATTTCAGTCATCTTCCCGGCTGGCAGCCCCGGATCGATTTCTCGACGGGCTTTGCAGAAACATTAAAATGGTACCGGGAACACGGATGGTTGCCGGAAGGCCACTTGCGGGCGGGTTCCGTCCGGGCAAAGCAGAGGGGACCTCTTTAAGTCATGAACGCAAGCGACGACGCCGAGATCAAAAGGGCAGAGATATTCTCGAGCCTTTGCAAGCTGCTCATGCCGTTCAATTATTCGGGCGTAGAGCTCAAGCCCGAAACGGATATTTCCGCCGATCTGTCGATCGACTCGGTGACGGTGATGGACTTCGTCATGGAGGTCGAAGATCATTTCGACATCGAGATTCCCCTCAACATCCTCTCCGAGACGCGGACCATGAACGATCTCGTCACGGTGGTTCAGGGAGCTGTCGAGAAAAGGGAGCTTGTATGAAGGACCTGTTCGACAAGCACCGCGGCATCGTCGAGCGGTTCCAGCGCATGATCGCGATGGGAACCAATGCCGTGGGGGTTGCGAATGAACGGGTGCTTTCGCCGACGCGGTCCATCATCAACGGGCGGGAGACGATCCTCGCCGGCACCAATAACTACATGGGCATAACCTTTGATGAGGAATGCATCGCTGCCGGAAAGAGGGCGCTCCAGGAATTTGGAACCGGCACCACGGGCTCTCGCATCGCAAACGGCACTTATGCGCTGCACCAGGAGCTCGAGCAAAACCTCGCCGAGTTTCTGGACCGCAAGCACTGCATCGTGTTCACAACCGGCTACCAGGCCAATCTCGGCATGCTGGCGGGGCTCGCCGGGCCCAAGGACACGATCTTCCTCGATGCCGATTCGCACTCCTCGATCTATGACGGATGCACGCTTTCGGGCGCCAAGCTCGTGCGCTTCCGGCACAATGACGCCGGGGACCTGGCGAAACGGCTCATGCGCCTGGAAGGCGAGGAGGGCGGCAGGCTCGTCGTGCTGGAGGGCATCTATTCCATGCTCGGCGACCGGGCGCCACTTGATGAATTCGTCGAGATCAAGAAGCGGCACGGCTTCCAGCTGCTCGTCGACGAGGCGCATTCCTTCGGCGTGCTCGGCCCGCATGGCCGCGGTCTTGCCGATGAGGCGGGTCTCGAGGATGAGGTGGATTTCATCGTCGGGACCTTTTCGAAGAGCATCGGCGCGATCGGCGGCTTCGGCGCCGGCAATCATCCGATGTTCGACACGCTGCGCTATGCCTCGCGCCCCTATATGTTCACGGCCTCGCCGTCGCCTTCGACAGTGGCCACGGCGAATGCGGCATTGAAGCGCTTGAAAGCAGAACCGGAAAGGCGCCGGCGTATCACAGAAAATTCGCGGAGACTGTTCGAGGGGTTCAAGACGCTCGGCCTCAACCTCGGGTGCGAAGAGGTGAGCCCGGTGATTGCCGTGCGCTGCCCCGACGAGACCTCCACCATCATCATGTGGAATGCGCTTCTCGTGGCCGGGGTCTATGTGAATTTCGCGGTGCCTCCGGGCACGCCGGCAAAGACATGTCTGTTGCGCTGCTCCGTCTCAGCCGCCCATAGCGAAGCGGATATCGACCGCATTATCGAGCTCTTCGGCGAGGTCGTCGCGGGGCAAAGCCTTTCCAAGGCGGTGGCGGTTTAGCGGACGGCGCCCTTGCGCAGCATCTTGGGAAGAAGCATCAATCCCGTGAGCACAGGGTGGCGGCGGTGCCAGCCGTTCATGACGACGATTTCGCCCGAGTGCCGGCGAATCTTCCAAGCGAGATAGTCGGCACCCCCTTCGAAGGTGAAGCCCGCCTTGATGAGACGCGCGACCGACAGGAGCTTGCCATTGACGCGGCGGCGCCACCAGGCGCGTTCAGCCGAGACGGGGTTGTGCGCGCTTCCGAGAGATTGAACCAGCGAGGCAAGCTCGGAGAAATAATCGCGGCTCGCCTCGGCGATCAACCCGGCGCGGGCAGCGCGTTCCGCACGCAGCTCGGTGGCATAGCTCGCCTGCAGGCAGCGCACGATTGAGGCCAAGGCATCCTCGCCCGGACGCGCCAGGCGGCGGCTCTCGCGCAGAAGGGTGAGGGCTCCTTCGGCGACAGCGGCAATGACTCGACGGCGGGCTCCGTCATCGGCGGCGAAGATGAGGCGCGAGGGCTGCGCGAAGCGGGCCCAGAAATAGGGGCTCAAGGTATTGGACGCCGTCCAGGCGACGAAATCGCTCAATGGCATCACTGAATATTTCGAGCGCAGCACATTGCCGGCGTGCGAACATTCGGCGTAGTACACATTGGGCGGCAGAAGGCGGCAGGCAAAACGCGAGACCGTGGAACGGCTCACATCTTCGAGGCGATGCGTCAGCACATACAGATCGACGAGGCTTTCATCGAGGCTCGCGTCGCGAATGCAGGAGCCATAGGCCAGTATCGCCGCCGCTCCCGGCACGTGGTCGCGGATGACCTTGGCGGCTATGGCGTATACCCCGGCGGGAGCCGGCTTCGCTAGCTCCGCTGCAATCCTCCGCATTGCATCCGGCACGTCCCGCTGCATGGATGATTCTATCCCCGGAGATAGATGAAATCAGGCCCGGCCCCGACATGCAAGGGAAGGTTTTGCGCCGGAGCGAAGAATTCGCCGTCCATGACATACGGGGTCGAGCCGTGAATCTCGAGATTGGTGGCGCAAAAGCTCAAGGCCCCTTCGGGCATCCTTCGCCGCTCGGAGCCGTAGAGCCCCGGCAGAAGCCAGCGGGCCGGATTGGCGGCCGGGAAAGGGATGGCGGTCGCCCGGATGGGGCCGGAGCGGCCTCCCCAGAAGGGTCGGATCCGCAGCACCAGCTTGTCCAAGGTGGTGGCGAGAAAGAGCAGGCTGCCGCGAGCAAATTTCTCCCGATCATCCGCCAGCACGCGCAGATCGTAGTTGCGGATCATACTCGCCTTCGCGGAACGCGCCAGCATGGCCTGGAGGAAGGTGTGCATGAAGGTGGCCATGATGGCTGCATTGCCGGCAAGGCCGGCGCGCTGCAGCATTCTC
>DATBMX010000051.1:0-7316 GCA_036554625.1 Aestuariivirgaceae bacterium | reverse complement strand
GCCTTTCCCTTCGTCCAGCGCACGCTTGCCTTCGCCGATCTGATCATCGGCGCAGCCCTTTGGAACGTGAAGCAGACTGGCCTCGACAAACAGCAAGCCGTTCAGGAGAAGCTTGCCGAGCTGGCCGTGTGGCGCGAGGGCATCAACGCCCATCTCACGGCCTCGGTCGCGCTGGGCCAGAAGAGCCCCAACGGCCTCCTCATGCCCAATCAGTCGCTGCTCTTCACCGGCCGCGTCCACGCAATGTCCAATCTTCCGCGCGTGATGCACACCGCCCGCGAACTCTGCGGCGGCCAGATCTGCGTCACGCCCGATGCCGCAGCCTTCGAGAATCTCGAAACCGGCAAGTGGCTGAAGAAGTACTACACTATCAATGAGGAATGGCAGGCCGACGACAGGCGTCGCCTTCTGGCCTTCGCCCGCGATCTCCTCAATTCGAGCTATGCCGGCCACCGCCTTACGTTCCAGCTCTTCGCCCAGTCGCCGCCCTTCGCCCATCTCGCCGCCGTCTATCGCGAATTCGCCTGGAAGGGGCCGCTGGAAGCGGTGGAGAAGGCGGCGGGGCTTTCCTCCCGCATCTGGGGAACCCAGAAAATGGCGGCCGAGTGATGCCGGCGCATCACCGCATTCGTCCCTTCAACACCAGGGACACCTATCCCGAGCAGAAGCTCGACAATGATCTCTGCCAGGCGGTCGTCGCCAGGGGCACCATGGTCTTCCTGCGCGGGCAGGTCTCCCAGGACCTAGACAGCCGCCGATCGCTCCATGTCGGCGACGCCCGCGCCCAGACCGAGCAGAGCATGCAGAACATCAAGCTTCTCATGGAGGAGGCGGGCGGCACCCTCGATCACATCTGCCGCATCGTCGTCTTTCTCACCGACATCCGTCATCGCGAGGCCGTCTACCGCGAGATGGGACGATGGCTGAAAGGCGTCTTCCCATGCTCGACGGGCCTCGTCGTCACCGCACTCGCCCGCCCCGAATGGCTGGTCGAGATCGAGGTGACCGCTGTCATTCCGGACTAGTCGGGGGGCGCCATGACCTTCTCCATCGCCGCGCGCTGTGCAAGGACGGGTGCCTTCGGCGTTGCCATCGCCACCTCCTCCATTGCCGTCGGCGCTCGCTGCCCCCATGCGCGCTCAGGGGTAGGCGCCGCGGCGACCCAGAACGTCACCGATCCAGCCCTTGGGCCGCTCCTGCTCGACCTGATGCGCGCCGGGCTCACCGCGCCCGAAGCCATCGCCAAGGCAGTCGCGGGCCGCGACCATATTCACTATCGCCAGCTCACCGCCGTCGATGCGCGTGGCAATTCGGCCTCCTGGTCGGGCCACCTCGTTCTTGGCCGCCATGCTGTGTCCGAGCGCCGTGATTGCGTGGCCGCCGGCAATCTTCTGAAATCGGAAACCCTCCCTGACGGCATGACGAAGGCCTTTGCGGCGAACGAACAGGAGCATCTTGCCGAACGGCTCATGCGCGCTCTCGAAGCCGGTCTCGCGGCGGGAGGAGAGGAGGGACCTGTTCATTCCGCGGCCTTGCTCGTCGTGCATGAGCACGCATTTCCGTTGATCGATCTGCGCTGCGACTGGGATGAAGAGCAGCCCATCGGCGTTCTCCGCCGCCTCTGGTCGGCTTATGAGCCGCAGATGCAGGCCTATGTCGCCCGCGCCCTGAATCCTTCGGCGGCTCCAAGCTATGGCGTCGCGGGAAACTTGTGAATTTTCGCCATTCCGGCGAAAGCCGGAATCCAGCTTCACTTTGCATCCGTCCGGAGCTGGATCCGGCCTTCGCCGGGGCGACGAATCAATGGCTCACCCGTTCCAGCAGCCGCGCCAGCATCTCATCGCACTGCGCCAATTGCGACGCCTCGATATATTCATCGGGCTTGTGTGCGACCCCAATGTGCCCCGGTCCGCACACCACCGTCGGCACGCCGAGCCTTTGCTGGAACAGACCGCCCTCCGTGCCGAAGCTGATCTTCCCCGTGCTGTTGCCGCCCGTGATGGACTTCATGAAGCTCGCAACCTCGCTGTCGGGCGGCGTGTTCATGGCCGGATAGCTCGCCCCCGGCGTGAATTCGATGGCGGCGCCGGCGAAGATTTTCTGCGCCTCCTTCGCGATCTTATCGGCCGCTGCTTCGATCCGCCTTGAGAATTCCTGCGGATCATCTTCCGGAATATGGCGAATTTCATATTCGAAGCGGCAGCGGTTCGGCACGATGTTGATCACTTCTCCTCCTGAAATGTTTCCGACGTGCAGCGTCGTGTGGGGAACGTCATACTCCCCGTCCTTGCGGTCGCTGGCGACGATCTCCGCCTGCACCCGCCTGATCTCGGCGATGAGATCGAGCGCCATGTAGACGGCATTGACGGCAAGCGGCGCGAGCGCCGAATGCGCTTCGAGGCCCTTGCACGACACCTTTGTGCCCACCTTGCCCTTGTGGGCCGTCACCACTTGCAACCCCGTGGGCTCCCCCACGATGCAGAATCGCGGGCGGACCGGCATTTTCTCCATCATGTCGAGAAGCCGCCTGACGCCGATGCAGCCGAGCTCCTCATCATAGGAACAGGCAAAGCCGAGAGGAACGGCGAGCCTCCGTCGAGCCGCTGCCCGAAACAGCGACAATACGCAGGCGATGAACCCTTTCATGTCGGCCGTCCCCCGGCCATAGAGCCTTCCATTCTCTTGCCGGAGCCGGAAGGGATCTCCGGTCCACGCCTGCCCTTCGACAGGCACGACGTCGCTATGGCCGGAGAGGAGAATGCCGGGTCGATCCTGAGGTCCGAGCATGGAGAGCAGATTGGCCTTTCGCCCGTCTTCGCTTGCGACGAGGCTGCAGGAGGCGCCCGCCTCCTCGAGTTCCTGCCGGACGAAATCGATAAGATCGAGATTGCTGTCGCGGCTGACTGTCGGATATGCGATCAGCCTTTCAAGATATTCGATGCTGCTGTGGCCCACTAGCACTCCGCTTAGGAAGTCTATTTCTATCGGCATGGCCGGACTTGATCCGGCCATCTTTCTTGGCCGACAGCGGATGCGCGGGTCAAGCCAAGTCAAGCCCGCGCATGACGCCAATTCCCTCCTCACCGTGAGCGACCTAAGCCAAATAAGCCTTTTTCATATCCTGAAAATACTGGAAGATGTAGCGGCAGACCGACCGCAACGGAGAGCCGATGGGCCGCCTCACCACGCACGTTCTAGACACGGCCTTGGGCCGCCCCGCCGCGGGCTTGAAGATCGAGCTTTACGCGCTCAATTCGCCGCCCCGGCTCCTCAAAACCGCCACGACCAACAGCGATGGTCGCGTCGACGATCCCCTTCTGTCGGAGAAGGATTTCACCGCCGGTCAATATGAGCTGCGCTTTTTTGCCGGCGATTATCTGCGCGCGCGCGGCGCCAAACTCGCCGAACCCGCCTTTCTCGATGTCATTCCGATCCGTTTCGGCATTGCCGAGCCCGGCACCCATTATCACGTGCCGCTGCTGCTTTCGCCCTACGGCTATTCCACCTACCGCGGGAGTTGAGATGCGCAACCAGCTGCGTTTCCTGCGCAAGGGCAGGGTGGTCGAAATGACTGACGTGGCTCCAGCCGCGACTGTCCTCGACTATCTGCGCCTGACGGAACGTGCCTGCGGCACCAAGGAAGGCTGTGCCGAGGGCGACTGCGGCGCCTGCACCATAGCCGTCGGCTCATTGAAGAACGGCAGGGTCGAGTACCAACCCGTCAACAGCTGCATCCAGCTCCTGGGACAGGTCGAAGGCTGCGAGATCGTCGTCGTCGACGACCTTGCCGAAGAACAAGGCGCGCTCCATCCCGTTCAGTCGGCCATGGTGAAGCATCACGCATCGCAATGCGGCTTCTGCACGCCTGGCTTCGTGATGACGCTCTTCTGCCTCTACCATTCGCGAGCAAGGCCGAAGCGCGCCGACGTGACCGATTGGCTCGCCGGCAATCTCTGCCGCTGCACCGGCTACCGCCCCATCGTTGCAGCCGCGCTTGACAGCTGCACCGGCAAGGCGGTGGACGGCTATGCGGAGCGAGAAGCAGAGACGCGCTCAAGCCTCCTAACCCTTCGATCGGAAGAGGACGTGTTCTTGGGCAATGAGCAAAGCTTTCTCGCCATGCCTGCCTCCGTCGAGAGCCTTGCCGGGCTTTACGCGCGCCATCAAGGCGCCGTGCTCGTTTCGGGCGCCACCGATGTCGGTTTATGGATCACCAAGCAGCTGCGCGATCTCCCGAAGATCATCTGCCTCAATCGCGCCGGCCTCGACAAGATCGAGGAAACGCCCGATGCATTGATCCTCGGCGCCGCCGCGACCTATGCTGATGCGAAAAGCGCCTTGGCAAGCATCGATCCCGACCTGCGCGAGCTCCTGCGCCGCTTGGGCGGGAAGCAGATACGCGCCACGGGCACCGTCGGCGGGAATATTGCCAATGGTTCGCCCATCGGCGACATGCCGCCCGCCCTCATTGCCCTCGGCGCCGAAATCGAGCTGCGTCGCGGCGACGCAATGCGCCGCATGGCGCTTGAAGATTTTTTCATCGCTTATGGCAGGCAGGATCGCGCCCCCGGCGAATTCTTGACGCGCATCTTCATTCCGAGGCTCAGGGCGAACCAGCGCTTTCGCTGCTATAAGATTTCCAAGCGGTTCGATCAGGATATTTCCGCGCTCATGGGCGCCTTTCGTTTCGAGCTTCACGAGAACGCCATCGCCGGCGCGCGCATCGCCTTCGGCGGAATGGCGGCAACGCCGAAACGCGCAGCGAACGCGGAGGCCGCGCTCGCCGGCGTGTCCCTCGCCGAGCCCGGAGGCTGGCATCGCGCGGGCCGAGCCCTGGCGGAAGATTTCACCCCCATCAGCGATCACCGCGCCTCCTCAGTCTATCGCCTGCAAACGGCGAAGGCGCTTCTCATCAAAGCGCTTGACGAGGTCGCGCGCGACTCGACGCATGAAACGCGCCTTGTGGGCTTGAGGGAGGGGGCTGTTGGACGCTTCGCCCAAGCCTAGCAAGCCTAGGAAGCAGAGGGCGGGAGCACCCCTCCCTCGGGCCATGGGGCGGCCCTGGCCCCATGACAGCGCCGCGCGTCATGTGGCAGGCACCGCCGTCTATATCGACGACATTCGCGAGCCTGAGGGGACGTTGCATTTGGCCCCGGGCTATGCGCCCTCGGGCGCGTTTGGGCGCATCGTCACGCTCGACCTCGACGCCGTGAAAAGCGCGCAAGGCGTTCTGCGCGTGCTCACCGCCGCCGACATTCCGGGCCTCAATGACTGCAGTCCCTCCATGCGCGACGATCCGATTCTCGCCGATGGCAGAATAGAGTTTTATGGCCAGGTGATCTTCGCCGTCGTCGCCGAAACGCGCGCCGCCGCCCGCCGCGCCGCCCGTCTTGCCCGCATAGAGATTGAAGAGGAGCGGCCTGCCATCACCATCGCCGATGCGCTTTTGGCCGACTCTCACATACTGCCGCCCTATCAATTCACCCGCGGCGACGCCGCTGCAGCCCTTGCCCGCTCGCCCCACCGCCTCGAAGGCAGGCTGGAGATGGGAGGTCAGGATCACTTCTATCTCGAAGGCCAGATATCGCTCGCCGTGCCGCGCGAGGCAGGCGACATTGTGATCTATTGCTCCACCCAGCATCCGACCGAGATTCAGCATTGCGTGGCGAAGATGCTAAGGCTTCCGGATGCGGCGATCGTTTGCGAGTGTCGGCGCATGGGCGGTGGCTTCGGGGGCAAGGAATCGCAGGCCGCGCAATGGGCAGCCCTCGCCGCCTTGGCGGCAAGCCTCCTGGGCAGGCCCGCCAAGATCCGCCTCGACCGCGACGACGACATGATCATGACCGGCAAGCGTCATGATTTCCTCATCGACTATGAGGCGGGCTTCGACGCTCAGGGCGAGCTTGGCGCCGTTGACGCCACGCTCAACGGCCGCTGCGGCTATTCCGCCGATCTGTCCCTCGGCGTGAACGACCGCGCCATGTTCCATGCCGACAATTGCTATTTCTATCCCGCAGCGCGCATCTTCTCGCGCCGCCTCAAGACCAACACGGTTTCAGCGACCGCCTTCCGCGGTTTCGGTGGACCGCAGGGCATGCTCTTCGCCGAGACCATGATGGACGCCATCGCCCGCTCCTTGAATCTCGATCCGCTCGATGTAAGAAAGCGCAATTTCTACCGCCGCGGCCGCGATGTGACGCCCTACGGCCAGAAGCTCAAGGACAATATTATTGCAGAGCTCGTCGCCGAGCTCGAACGTACGAGTCGCTACCGCAAGCGGCGCAAGGCGGTCGCCGCCTTCAATGCCTCCAGTCGGGTGCTCAAAAAGGGGCTGGCCCTGACGCCGGTGAAATTCGGCATTTCCTTTACCTTGACGCAGCTGAACCAGGCAGGTGCGCTGCTTCATTTGTTCACCGACGGATCGGTCCAGATCAATCACGCCGGCACCGAAATGGGGCAGGGGCTCTATATCAAAGTGGCGCAGGTCGTGGCCGATGAGCTTTCGATTCCGGTGGAGCGGGTCAAGATCACCGCCACCGCGACGGACAAGGTGCCCAACACCTCGCCCACCGCCGCCTCCTCCGGCTCCGATCTCAACGGCATGGCCGCCAAGGCCGCCGCGGCGACCATCAAGCAGCGGCTCGTCGACTTCGCTGCGCGGAGCTTTGGCGTGGCCAAATCCGAAATCGTCTTTTCCTCGGGCCATGTTCGCATCGGCAGCCGCAAGATGACCCTGGGCGAGCTAGCCGCGCGCGCTCATTCCGCGCGCATTCAGCTCTCCGCCACGGGCTTCTATGCCACGCCGTCGATCTTCTGGGATCGCGCCAAGGCGCAGGGCAGCCCCTTCTTCTATTTCGCCTACGGCGCCGCCTGCTCGGAAGTGACGATCGACACGCTCACCGGCGAAATGCGCCTGGATCGGGTCGACATTCTTCATGACGTCGGCCGCTCTCTCAACCCCGCTGTCGATCTCGGGCAGATCGAAGGGGGTTTCGTGCAGGGCATGGGCTGGCTTACCGCGGAGGAATTGGTGTTCGACGACAAGGGGCGACTCCTTACTCATGCGCCTTCGACTTACAAGATCCCGACCGCCTCCGATGTGCCTGAGCATTTCGAAGTTCGGCTGTGGAATTCCTCCGGCAATAGCGCCCCAACCATCTATCGCTCCAAGGCCGTGGGCGAGCCGCCTTTGATGCTCGCCATCTCCGTCTTCTGTGCGATCAGCGATGCCATTGCGAGCCTGAAGCCGCGCGCGGCTCCGCCTCTGCGCGCCCCGGCGACGCCAGAATCGATCATGAATGCCGTTCGCGCCCTGC
>DATBMX010000025.1:0-6449 GCA_036554625.1 Aestuariivirgaceae bacterium | reverse complement strand
AAACTGCTGCTGGCCGTCAAACCTCACCTGTTTGCCATAACTTCCGACTACCAGCCGGCCATGCGCAACGGCGATGCCGTCATGGCGGTCTGCTGGACGGGAGACGCTGCGCAGATGAATCGTGACATGCCGGAAATCAAGTACATCATCGCGAGCGAAGGCGGCGAGATCTGGACCGACTTCTTCGCGATTCCGAAGGAAGCCCCGAACAAAGATGCCGCCTATGCCCTGATCGACTTTCTGGAGACACCGCCGGTGAACGCCAAGGAGGTGGAGGCGCATGGCTATCCGTCGACCGACAGTCGGGTGACTCCGCTTCTGCCGGATGCAATCAAAAATAATCCGATCCTCTATCCCGCGACTGAATTGCTGACCAATCTCGAGTTCGGTGCTGCCGTGACTCTGACCGATCCGGCACGAGCGGAGCTTTTCGCCCGGTTCAAGGCGGCTTAGTTGAGCATCGCGGAGCGGCGGCTTGCGCGCAGGCCGCCGCAAACTTACCCGGCAAAGGGAAGAGCGGCATCGACATCGGCCGGGCGCTCACCATGGGTGACGGGTCTGCTGGTAGGTCCTGCCGCGACCATGTTTTTCTTTCTGCTTATTCTTCCTCTTGCCGTTGTGCTTGTTTACAGCTTCGGCGAGCGCGCAGCAGCCGGAGGTTACGAACGAGCTTTCACTTTTGAAAACTATCTGAATCTCGGCGCGCGTGGCAAAGCCTTCTTCAACACCTTGCTTCTCGCACCGCTCGCTACCTTCTTTACAGTGCTTTTCGCCTATCCGATGGCATATTTCCTCGCGGTGAAATGCAGTCCGCAATGGCGTACGACGCTACTGATCCTCGTCATCGTGCCATTCTGGACGAGTCAGCTCCTGCGCTATTACGCATGGATGCTGATCCTGGGCTCCAAGGGCATTCCTGCCTATCTTGCGCAACTGGGCATCGAAGGCGTTAGAATCATCAACACGCCGTGGGCCATACTGATCGGCGCTGTTTATGGTTTCCTGCCGCTCATGGTTCTGCCGATCTATGTCAGCCTTGAACGGCTTGACAAGCGCCTGCTCGAGGCAGCCGAAGACCTGGGCGCGAGCCCAGCACGTTCGTTCTGGCAGGTCACCTTGCCCCTGTCTCTGCCCGGCGTTGCGACGGGGTCGATGCTGACTTTCATATTGCTTATGGGCGAGTTCATCCTTCCTGCCTTTCTTGGCGGCGGCAAGGTCTTCTTCATCGGCAATGCGCTTGTGGACCTCTTTCTGCAGTCGCGCAATTGGCCTTTCGGCGCGGCCGTTGCCATGGCGCTGGTGATTATCATGTTCGTCACCGTATTCCTGTATATGCGCTTCGTGCTGCGAAAAAGCGGCCTGCGCAATGAAGCGATGGTGTAGTCCGTGCGGATCTATGCAGCCTTCATTTACGCCTTTCTCTACCTGCCGATCGCGGTGATCGTGTTCTTCAGTTTCAATGCCGGTCGCTACGCAATGGACTGGCAGGGCTTTTCCCTGGGATGGTACGTCACAGCCTGGAACAACCCCTTCGTCATGGACGCCTTGATGAACAGCCTCATTACCGCCGGAGGAACATCGATCATGTCGGTCATCATCGGCACTGCTGCGGCTTTGGGACTCGAGCGCGTCAGAAGCTCCGTCCTGCACCAGATTTTCGACGGCCTCATTTACGTTGCGATCATCGTGCCGAGCATCGTCATCGGCATTGCCACGCTCATCGCTGCCGTAACCGTGTTCGACTTTGTCAATCCAGTCCTGGCAACGCTGTTTGGCGGCGGATCACCGCCGAAGTTGAAGCTTGGATTGTGGACTGTAATCGCGTCACATGTTCTGTTCAATCTTGCCGTGGTGGTTCTGGTCGTGAGAGCAAGGCTCGCTACGCTTGACAAGAATCTCGTCGAGGCAGCCCAAGACCTTTATGCAACTCCTATAGGCGTGTTTCGCCAGGTCCTGTTTCCGCTCCTTCTGCCTTCCATAATCGCGGGTGGTCTTCTCGCCTTTACCTTTAGCCTGGAGGACTACATCATCACGTCCTTTGTCGCTGGCCCTTACTCGACCCTTCCGATCTATGTCTTTGCGTCGATCCGTCGCGGCGTGACGCCTGAAATAAACGCCATAGGCACGGTAATCCTGCTCGCGTCCTTTACCTTGCTGATCCTCTCACAATGGCTGATGCGCCGAAGCGCGCGCCGGCCGGCGCTCGCTCGGCCGCCGCCATGATCATCTTGATGCCTGTATGCTGAGAAGCCTCACAGCCTCAATGACGGCCGCCTCTCTGATCGCTTGCCGCGAGCTTGCTCCGAGCATGAGTCTGGATGTTTTCGGGAGCGCCTCCTTTCCAACACAGGCAAGGTAAACGAGGCCTACCGGTTTCTCCACAGTTCCGCCTCCGGGCCCCGCCACGCCCGTTATGCTCGCGGCGATGGATGCGCGAGAACGGTTGAGGGACCCTTCGGCCATGGCAACAGCTACCGCTTCACTGACGGCTCCACACCGGGTGATCAGATCATGGCTCACGCCAAGGAGCTCCGACTTGGCCTCATTGGAATAGGTCACATAGCCGCGCTCGTAGACGCGGGAGGAGCCGGGTATCTCTGTCAGGAGAGCCGCCAAGAGCCCGCCTGTGCAGCTTTCCGCGGTTGCGATCATGAATTTCTTTTCACGGCAGAGCTCGAGGAGTTTCTCCACTTTCCGCGTGAGCTCGGCGTCGAACATGGCTTAAGGCAGCCTGACTGTCGCTGTTGCAAAGGCCGCGAGACCTTCGCCTCGCCCGATGAAGCCCAAGCCTTCGCTGGTCGTGGCTTTGATGGCGATGCGCCCAGAGGGAACTCCCAACAGTGCGGCAAGTGACTTCTTCATAGCGCCAATGTGCGGAGCGATCTTCGGCGCTTCGCACACAATCGTGAGATCGACATGGGCGATGAAGCCGCCGCGCTTTTCGATGAGACCGGCAGCATGGCGTAGAAATATCGCTGACTCGGCATCCTTCCACTGTGGATCGGTGGGTGGAAAATACGTGCCGATGTCGACTTCGCCGATACTGCCGAGAAGCGCGTCCGTCAGAGCGTGCATGGGAGCATCGGCATCGGAATGGCCCTTGAGCTTCATGGGATGAGGGATATGAATCCCGCAAAGCACCACCTTATCGCCTGGTTCGAAGGCATGAACGTCGAAACCTTGTCCGACTCGGATGTCGGGGCAGCGCGCGAAGTTGTCGCGAACAAAACGCTCCTCCGCGAGGCGCATGTCCTCGGCGGTGGTGAGCTTGAGGTTTTGGGCTTCACCGGGCACGACGGCAATCTCCATCCCGGCCCATTCGCCTATTGCAGCATCGTCGGTAAAAGCTGAGAGGCCGCTCGTTGCGGCCCTTTCATGAGCGCTGCGAATGAGCTCGTAGCGAAAGCCCTGCGGTGTTTGTGCCGCCCACATGCCAGACCTGTCGATGGTTTCCTTAATGACGCCTTGGATGGCACGCTTCAATGTTTCCGTGACCGGAACGGCAGGCACGGCGCCTTCATGCCGGTCGAGCGCCCGGATGACGCTGGTGATAAGGGAAGAGGAGACGAAGGGCCGCGCCGCATCATGGATGAGCACCAGACGCGGATTTGCTTCCGCCAGCGCTTCGAGGCCACGCCTGCCGGACTCCTGGCGTGTAGCCCCGCCGGCAATTGGCGAGCCGAGCGTCAATCCTGTTGCAGCCGCCTGGTAATGGGTCGCGTCGGCCGGCGAGATCACGGTCCTGACCTCGGCTACCATCGGATGGGCCGAGAACACCCGCAACGCGTGTCGCAACACGGCCTGTCCGCCGAGGAGCTGATACTGCTTGGGAAGGTCGCCGCCCGCCCGCAGGCCCGATCCTGCTGCGAGAACAAGGACTGCCGTACTCATGCTTCATATCCCATCAGCATGGGCTTAAGTCTGGGCCGTCGCGCCTGCAAGCTATGTTGCAGTTGCGAAAAGCTCAGCAACCTCCTAATCTGCCTTAAACTTGAGCAGTGGCAAGCGTTGCATAATATATGGGCATAAAGATCGGACCTCTGACGACCCGAAATCGGGTTTTCCTGGCCCCGATGTCGGGTGTCACGGACGCGCCTTTCCGCAAGCTGGCACATGAGCTTGGCGCCGGGCTGGTTGTCACGGAGATGGTGGCGAGCAGGGAGCTTGTCGGGAAGCGTCCCGATGTGTTGCGGCGTGCCGCTGGCACCGGATGCATCTTTCCATTGGTGATCCAGCTTGTTGGCCGCGAGTCCCGGTGGATGGCCGAGGGTGCCAAAGCTGCTCAGGACCTCGGCGCCGATATCATCGACATCAACATGGGCTGCCCAGCGCGCGAGGTGACGGGCGGGCTCTCCGGCTCGGCGTTGATGCGCGACCTTGACCACGCCCAAAGCCTGATCGAGGCAACGATTGCCGCATCCAAAGTTCCCGTTACGCTCAAGATGCGCTTAGGGTGGGATGACAATCAACGCAACGCGCCGGAGCTGGCAAGACGTGCTCAGGCGCTGGGCGTGGCGATGATCACGGTGCATGGCCGCACCCGCTGTCAGTTCTACAAGGGCAGGGCGGATTGGCGCGCCATTCGCGAAGTCCGCGAGGTGACAACCATACCGCTGGTCGCCAATGGTGATCTCGTAAACGCGTCGCAGGCTGGAGAAATGCTGGGTCAGTCGGGCGCCGACGCCGTGATGATCGGCCGCGGGGCTTATGGCCGCCCCTGGATGCTTGCTGCCCTAGCGGAGCCGCTCGACAAAGGCTCAGGGCGCAGGACACCACTGCTTCACGAACAGCGCTTGATTGTCCTCCATCACTATGAGGCGATGCTGTCTCACTACGGGCTCGAACTGGGCCAGCGCATCGCGCGCAAGCATCTCGGCTGGTACGTTGAAGACCTGAAGACACGGAATCTTCTCACAGAGGGTGAAGCGCGTTCATGGAGACAGGCGCTCGTGCGTGAAGAGCACCCGTCATTGGTTCGAAAGACCCTTCATCGCCTGTACGACCGTGCCGGGTTCTCGAACGAGGAGGCCGCCTGATGTCGCTTGCTTCTGCACGCTCGATCGAATCCAGGTTCAGGCACCACGCGTCGCTTCTCGATGCGCTTCCCAATCCCTTGCTCGCCGTCGATCCTTCCCATGGCATTGTGTATGCCAATGCAAGTGCCGAGGAGTTCTTCAAGACGAGCGCCACCATGCTGGGTCGCTTGCCGATCGAAGAGGTGATTCCAAGAACAAGCCCTCTTCATGAACTTCTGCGCAAGACCAGAGAGGGGCTGCAATCGTTCAACGAATACGGAGTTTATGTCGGCACACCGCGAACCGGAGGGGAGCGGCTTGTCGATGCCCAATCGGCAAGCATTCACGACTGCCCGGGCCTTGTGCTGATCACCTTTCATGCCCGTTCCGTCGCACAGAAGCTCGACCAGCAACTAAGCCAGCGCACGGGGATCAGGGCCGTGACGGGCCTCGTGGCTACCCTTGCGCATGAGATCAAGAACCCTCTCTCGGGCATTCGCGGCGCAGCGCAGCTCTTGGCGCCCGGCCTCGCCTCAGCCGATCGCGAGCTGGCAGAGCTCATCCAGACGGAAGCCGATCGCATTCGCAATCTCGTCGATGAAATGGAGGTTTTTTCCGATGACCGTTCGCTTCGCCGCAGCGCCGTCAATATTCACGAAGTGCTGAACCATGTAAAACAGCTCGCGCGCGTAGGCTTCGCCAGCCATCTGCGCATCACAGAGCATTATGACCCTTCGCTTCCCCCTGTCGCGGGTGAAAGGAGCCAGCTTGTCCAGCTTTTCTTGAATCTTGTGAAGAACGCGGCTGAAGCGCTGCGGGACCGCGAGGGCGGAGAGATCGTTCTGGCCACGGCCTATCGACCCGGCGTGAGGATGGCACTTCCCGGCAGCGAGGAGAAGGTTGCTTTGCCGCTGGAGGTGACGGTGCAGGACAACGGTCCCGGAATACCGCAGGCGCTCAAGCCCTATCTTTTCGATCCCTTTGCTTCGACGAAACTCAATGGCAAGGGCCTTGGCCTCGCGATCGTCGCCAAGATCGTGCGAGATCACGGCGGGATTGTCGAATGCAACACCAAGTTTCGTAGCACAACCTTCCGCATTCTACTGCCCATGGACATGAGTCAGGATTATGAGGTCGGCTGATATGACCGAGACGACAAAAACCATCCTTGTTGCCGATGATGACGCTGCAATTCGCACGGTTCTTACGCAGGCGCTGACGCGTGCGGGGTATGATGTGCGTGCAACCGGCACGGCCTCGAGCTTGTGGCACTGGGTGGCGAATGGCGACGGAGATCTGGTGATTACCGATGTCGTGCTCCCTGACGAGGACGCTTTTCAAGTCTTGCCGCGCATGAAGAAGATGAGGCCGCGCCTGCCTGTCGTTGTCATGAGCGCCAAGAACACAATCGTCACGGCCATCACCGCTGCCGAG